>JAZOAA010000060.1:0-6352 GCA_045595265.1 Eubacteriales bacterium | reverse complement strand
CACGCTTAAGGAAGCCGCCGGGAATCTTACCTACTGCGTAAAGCTTCTCGTCATAGTCAACGGAAAGAGGAAGGAAGTCTATTCCCTCTCTGGGTGCTGCGGATGCGGTTGCGGTTGCGAGAACGGTGGTTTCACCGTACTGAACGAGAGCCGCACCGTTTGCAAGGCCTGCTATCTTGCCGGTTTTTACAACAAGAGGACGGCCTGCGAGCTCGTACTTGAACTCTTTGTAGTCGTTAAAAGTCTTAAAATTTTCTACCATGTTTTTACTCCTTATTTTTATTTTTCAGAGCGAACATAGCACTTAAGTATACGCTCGAGAATCTCTCAAGCACATAATTAACTGCTACTTCCGCTCCATTTTGACTTTCAGGCAGTCATAACGACAATCGAAAGCCGAAATTCTTGAATTTCGACGGCAAATCTACGATTTGCGAACAAATTTCGAAAAAAATTTGTCGATTTCTGTTGCAATGACATAGAAGCAAAAAGTCAATTTGGCTTTTTGCCACGGCTGAAAATTCAGCCGCGAAAAGGCTCCTAGCCTTTTCAACATTCTATGGTCATTATAACAAACGGGAACGAAGAGTATCCGTTCCCGTTTATTACAACATAAGTTATCTCGGGAAGTATAAAGATTACTTTCTGAGACCAAGCTTCTTAATGATCGCTCTGTATCTTTCGATATCCTTCTTTGCAAGGTAAGCGAGAAGCTGCTTTCTGTGACCAACCATCTTAGAGAGACCTCTCTGAGAGTGGAAGTCCTTGGGGTTCTTCTTCATGTGCTCGGTAAGCTCGTTGATTCTGGTGGTAAGAATAGCAACCTGAACCTCGGGCGAACCGGTGTCCTGCTCGTTGATCTTATACTCAGCGATAAGGGCAGTCTTTGTTTCCTTGGAAATCATTTGTCTTCACCTTTCTTAAAAATTCTAGTCCCAAAACCGAGTGATGCGCGGGTGAAAAGCACGGGCTACGCAAGGAATTTATTCCAAACGGAGCAGGGCCATACGCAATACCAAGTAATAGGCCGAAGTGTATTATAACATATAATTTCTAGTTTGTAAAGGGGTTTTAGAAATTTTTTTGAAGTTTTACGTAAATTATTTCAGCGAAAGTTCGCGTTTTTCTTCATTTTCGCTATTTATCTCCGAAAATCTTATCGCCTTGGGCAAATTCAGTCTGAAGGCAGTCGCAAGAACGCGAATAACGAACACCGTAAGAGTGCAGACTATCGCTCCGACAGCCCTCGCCGCCTCGTTGCCGGGCATTATCACCGCTACGGTCAGATAATAAACAGCTGAGCCGATAATGGTGGCAACGGCATAGACATACTTACGAAGGATAAAAGGAATATCACGAAGGATTATATCTCGCGTCAGTCCGCCGAAGACAGCCGACACCATTCCCATAGTTATAGCAACAAAAGGCCCCATTTCAACGCAAGAGGCAGTTCCCATAGCGGCAAAAACGCCTATACCGATAGCGTCGAGAATATTGTTTATCGCAACGACGGAGCGCTCTTCCCTGACGTAGTGTTTCTTAAAAAGCATTGCTGCGAAAAACACAAGAGCCGAGGACACGAGCGCTATGATAAGATATAGGTTTGCATCGTCAGCTCCGGAGAAAACCCAGGGGATAGATCTGCCTATCGATTCACCCACTAAAATATCGCGCAGGATACCGCCGCCAAAGCAGGTGATAAGCGACAGAAACATAACTCCAAACAAATCCGCTTCTTTTTCAATAGCGACCATAGCACCTGCTGCGGAGAAGGAAATTATGCCAATTATCTCCAAAATGCTAATAACTGTTTCCATTATTGCCTCTAAAAATCAGATTTTTGACAAAAGAAGCTCGAGAGCCTTTGCCCTATGACTTACCGCGTTTTTCTCCTCATCAGTCATCTCTGCAACCGTTCTGGACTCTCCGTCCATAACGAACAGAGGATCGTAACCAAAGCCGCGATCGCCTCTGGGAGCATCAATAATTTTGCCGTACATATATCCTTCTGCGGTGACTTCTCTGCCGTCGGGATACACGAGAGCTATCGCAGACGTGTAATGCGCGGAGCGATCCTCCTTACCCTCCAGCATTTGAAGAAGGAGTATATTATTCATCTCGTCGCTCGCGTTGCAGCAGACGGCGCTCGAAAAGCGTGCGCTGTAAATTCCGGGCGCTCCGTCAAGCGCATCTACGCAAATTCCGCTATCGTCTGCAAGCGCCGCGGCACCGGTAATTTGCATAATTTCACGAGCCTTTTTAAGTGCATTTTCCATAAAAGTATGGCCGTCCTCAAGGATTTCGTGCCATACGTCAGCTTCTCTGAGCGACAATATTTCTTCAAATTTTCCAGACAGAATTTTCTTTATTTCGCGCACCTTGTGCGCGTTATTTGATGCAATTATAAGTTTCATATCCACACACTTTTAAGGGTTGTACCCTCAAAAAAAGACACAACCCTCGTTATATTTTTATTAGAATAGTCCTGTGATTTTTCCGCTTTCGTCGACGTCAATTTTCTCAGCCGCGGGTACTTTAGGCAGACCGGGCATAGTCATAATATCACCCGTAAGAACAACGACGAAGCCTGCGCCGGCAGAAACCTTAACGTTCTTTATCGTAATCTTAAAGCCATCGGGCGCGCCGAGCTTCGTAGGATCATCGGAGAACGAATACTGCGTTTTCGCAACGCAGATAGGCAGCTTATCAAAGCCGAGAGCCGTGAGAGCGGCAATCTGCTTCTTTGCAGCGGGGAGGAAGGTTACGCCGTCGCCGCCGTAAATCTTCTTGGTTACTGCTTCTATTTTCTCTTCAATAGTAGTATCAAGCTCGTATGAATAGGTGAAGTCACCCTGCTCTTCCTCGCAGAGTCTTACGACCTCCTTGGCAAGCTCTACGCCGCCTGCTCCGCCCTCTGCCCACACGGTAGAGAGAATAACGTTTACGCCAAGTTCTCTACATTTATTAATAATGAACTGAATTTCAGCGTCGGTATCGGTGGGGAATCTGTTAACGGCAACCACAGAGGGAAGCTTATATACGTTCTTGATGTTAGAAACGTGACGCAGAAGGTTGGGGATACCCTTCTCAAGTGCCTCTAGATTTTCAGAGCCAAGCTCCGTCTTTGCAAGACCGCCGTGCATCTTAAGCGCTCTTACCGTTGCAACGATAACGACGGCGGAGGGAGTGAGCCCTGCCATACGGCACTTGATGTCGAGGAACTTCTCTGCTCCAAGGTCCGCGCCAAAGCCTGCCTCGGTGATAGCGTAATCTGCCATCTTCATAGCGGTTTTAGTCGCTATTACGGAATTGCAGCCGTGAGCGATGTTTGCGAAAGGTCCGCCGTGAACGAATGCGGGTGTACCCTCGAGAGTCTGAACGAGATTAGGCTTAAGAGCATCCTTAAGAAGAGCAGTCATAGCGCCCTCCGCCTTAAGGTCGCCTGCGGTTACAGGCTTCTCATCATAGGTGTAGCCGACAATTATACGCGCAAGTCTTGCCTTAAGGTCTGCGATAGAGGAAGAAAGGCAAAGAACCGCCATAATCTCAGATGCAACGGTGATATCGTAGCCGTCCTCACGCGGTACACCGTTTACTCTTCCGCCAAGTCCGTCGGTTACGAAGCGGAGCTGACGGTCGTTCATATCCACGCATCTCTTCCACGTGATGCGCCTTGGGTCTATGTTAAGAGAGTTACCCTGATAGATGTGGTTATCGAGCATTGCGGCAAGAAGGTTGTTTGCCGCGCCTATTGCGTGAAAGTCGCCCGTGAAGTGAAGGTTGATATCCTCCATGGGAATAACCTGGGCATATCCGCCTCCTGCGGCGCCGCCCTTAACACCGAAAACAGGACCGAGAGAAGGCTCTCTGAGAGCTACGGCAACCTTTTTACCAATTCTCTTCATACCGTCGGCAAGGCCTATGGTAGTGGTGGTCTTTCCCTCTCCTGCGGGGGTGGGAGTTATTGCGGTTACAAGAATAAGCTTTCCGTCAGGCTTCGCCTCTGAATCTGTGATAAGAGAGAGGTCGAGCTTCGCCTTGTGTCTTCCGTAAAGCTCAATGTACTTTTCATCAACGCCTGCGTCCTTTGCAATTTCGAGAATGTGCTTCGGCTTTGCAGACTGGGCAATTTCAATATCGGTCATCATAACATTTCCCCCTTAAAGGTATTATCGTAACATTATAATTATATATTATATTTGTTTTATTGTCAATGACTTTTGAAAAATATTTCGGCGGTGCATCTGCACCGCCGAAGCAACGTATTTATTCCGCTTTTTGCAATTTATCCTTAACCTTTTTCCACACAACGAGTATCACGGCAAGGAGCCCGAGTGAGGTAATAGTCCACGAAATCGGATAAACAAGATACAGCGCCCACAGCTCGTTTATAATCGGGAATACGGTGAGTATCCATATAAGTCTGAAGATGCAAACACCGAAGATGGAAATGATCATCGGCTGAAGAGAATATCCGAGTCCGCGGAGGAATCCCGAAAGCACCTCGTTTATCGCTCCAATAAAGTAAGAGGAGAGCATTATTGTCATTATTATCTTTACAGCGGCAAGAACTGCCTCTCTGTCAGGGTCGTCAGAGGAGATATAAAGGCTTGCAAGCGGCTTATAAAACAGTAACATAATCTGTCCAACAACAACGCCTATCGTAACGACCTGAGCAAGTGCGATAAGCAAGGATTTCTTTATTCTGTCAGGCTTACCCGCTCCGAGATTTTGCCCGGTAAAGGTCATAGCCACATGAAGATATGTATTAATCGCGGTAGAGAGAAGAACGTCAATGCTCGTGGCAATAGTACGTGCGGAAAGAACAGGAACGGGAAAATCATTCAGCGCACGGATAAGGAAGAGATTCGTTATGCCGAACAGTGCGCCCTGGATTGCGGCGGGGATACCCATTTTGAGTATTGTTTCGAGAGTGGATTTATCAATTTTGAGCTTTTTAGGATTCAGCGAATATGCCTCGCCCTTTCGCTTTATTAAAACAAGAATAACCACTATTGCAGAAACGTACTGTGCGGCAACAGTGCCTATCGCAACGCCCTCAACGCTCATTCCAAAGCCGAGGACAAATACAAAATTCAGCACTACGTTGAGAATACCGCTGGCGGTAAGGGTGTAAAAGGGAGTTTTTGAATCTCCGACAGAGCGTAATATCGCCGCTCCGAAATTATAGGTTGCAATAGCGGGTGTACCTATGAAAACTATACGGACGTATCTTAAAGCCTTGGGCATAAGCTCAGTCTTGGTATCCAAGAGGGTGAGCAGCGGCTCGCTTACAAGAAGCGCCAAGACGGAAAGAAAAATACCTACAATAAAACCAAAGCAAACAGAGGTGTGCGTCGCCTTGGATAAGTTCTCTTTATCTCTTGCGCCGAATGCTCTGGACGCCACGACGCTCGCTCCCGCGGCAAAGCCGGTAAACAAAGCGGTTACAAGAGCGATAAAGGTTGACGTTGAGCCGATAGCGGCAAGCGCCTCCGTGTCACCCGAAAACTTGCCGACAACCATGCTGTCAGCCATACTGTAAAGCTGCTGCATAAGGTTTGTAAGCATAAGAGGTATGACAAAGGCTACCATTTTAGAAAATATCGGGCCTTCGGTGGCATCGACGTTTTTCTTTTTTGCAAGGGAAATCATTTTCCTACTCCCGTCTAAAGTATAATGCGTACAATAATTATACTCCCCTGCCCCGTTTTTGTCAATGATAACGGTAACGAAAAAGTTTTCGAAAACCTGATAATCTCACACTCGGAAAACTTTTCAAAAAACTTTCAAAAACCCCTTGACTTTTTCACCCTTGTGTTTTATAATATATTGTGCGAATTTGCGGTCGCAGCCTAAACTGCGCCCAAAATCGACAAAAGCAATGGAGGGATAACGAGTGAAGCTTGATTTGAGACCGCTCCTCGCGGGTGACAGACTGCTTACGTTCGACTACGAATTACCACTCGATATCGACTCCGAGGATACGTCAAGTTATCTTTACGGTGTAAGTTTTCCTTCTCCCATGAAGGTTAAGGGTGAAATCACCAATACCGCCGGATACATGCGAATGACACTTACCACGTCTTTAGATTACGTTGCACCATGTGCGCGTTGTCTTACGCCTGTTCACGGAAGCTTTTCCCTTGACCTTGAGAAAACCTGCTCCCCTAGAGATATGCTGGGCGACCTTGATGAAAACAAGCTTGACGAATTTGCGATCATCGAAGACGGCTTCCTCGACCTTGACGAGCAGCTCTATGAGCAGCTTGAGATGGAATTTCCTATGAGATTCCTCTGCCGCGAGGATTGTAAGGGATTATGCCAAAAGTGCGGAAAGAATCTAAATGAG
>JAZOAA010000059.1:0-4925 GCA_045595265.1 Eubacteriales bacterium | reverse complement strand
CACACTTTTTACTAAAAATCAATGCTTTTCGACCAAAGCGCCAAAGGCGCAGGAGAAAAGCTACCTTTTCTTTTCTCTCTTCTCTCTTATCTCTTCTCTGGAAAAGTCGCGCGGGGAAGTCGGATCGTAGCCATGTCGTTCTGTGTGCCAAGGAGTTGGGGGCTTGGATTGTCTTCCTAAGACCGCTTGGCCTCCGACTTAAAAGTCGCGCAAGCGGCTTTTTCTTTTAGTGCTCTTCACTCTTCTCTTTTCACTCTTCACTTTTCTCTAAATTTCCCCGCGCGACTTTTCCAGAGAAGAGATAAGAGAGAAGAGAGAAAAGAAAAGGTAGCTTTTCTCCTGCGCCTTTGGCGCTTTGGTCGAAAAGCATTGATTTTTAGTAAAAAGTGTGATATAATGATTTTAAAGAGAGGTGAAGATAATGGGCAGTCCATTACTTGAAAAATCAATGGATTTTGCAACGCAAATTGTACTTTTCTACGAGGAATTTTCAAAGAGTAAAAAGGATACGACGATCGCAAAGCAATTACTACGTTCCGCTACAAGTGTAGGTGCGAACATAAATGAGGCGATTTACGGAAACAGTAAGGCAGATTTTATTTCTAAATTACATATTTCTCTCAAAGAAACGGGTGAAAGTATTTATTGGCTCACCTTGTTGAAACGCACAAATTTAATTGTTTACGATTTTGATAAGTTGCTCTCGTTAGCAGAAGAAATCAAGCGTATGTTGATTGCTTCCCTCAACACTGCAAAATCTTCCGCAGAAAATAAATAATTTTCCCAAACCTCTGGACTTTTCCGAGTCTTTCGGTATAATGTGTGTTACCACCCGAAAGGAGCGCGAAAATGATAGACTTGAAGCCATATTATCAAGTAAAACTTACCCTTTACCGATGTATATCATATTTTATCAACAATCCCCCAAAAACCGAGGACGAGAAATACGCCTATGACATTATTCAAAAAGTGTATTGGATCAATGAGAAAAAGATAGAAATGCCTGATTTTGAGAAAAATAAAAAGATATTAGAAAAATATTATGAATACCTGATAAAAAAGGAGCGCAAGGATGAAAAACATTAAATTAACCGCTGTCATTGTTTCGTTAATAATACTCGTATTAGCTTTTACATCTTGCCACCAAACGCCTCCCGAAGATTTGGAATTACCCAACGAAGATTGCGTAATGGTTTACACCATATCCAAAAATGAATATATCCGTATTTTGTATAACAGCAATTCCCAATTTCATCTCTACGGTGAATGGGTAAAGGGAGATAAGACAGAAGCAATTTATTTGGAGCACTACGTTAAGCCATCGATGTTTGCAGGTGGAGATGGTGGGCTTGTTTGCGATATTGAGATATTTGATCCCGTGGAAAAAGAACATGTTCATTCGAGCTCCTGCAACCACACGTACAGTTTTGAGAAGGGCGCTATGAATTCATCTTATCTCATCAATCCCAAAGCCGAAGAAAAAATCCCAATTACATTTTCCATTGATAAGGACTTGGATTTTTATTTCAGCTGGGTTTCTCAAACCTATATTGATTTTTTCAATACAAATAATAATATTTACAAAGAAGAAACTCAAAATTTCTGGTATGATTTTGAATTACAAAAGGGCGAGTGGGTATCAAACGGAACTGTAATTCCCATAAAAATGGAGTTCGCGGGAGTAACGCCTATCGGTATAATGCTACGCATTTACGACATTTCGGGAGAACACGAGAAAGAGATCCTTTTTGCACGGGGCGAACTTATAGATGCAAACACATTTGTTTCACAAGAGCTATCGGGAACTATGTTCTATGAGGGAACAGTAACCGAAATTAAAATTGTGAAAACAAACAAGTAAAATAATTATTAGTTTGGCATCTATTTTGGATGTACATGAAAATGCCTCAAAAGGTGAAAAAAGCCTTGATTTTATTGACTTTTTGAGGGTGGCATCTATTTTGTCAAGATAACACAAATAAGAAACAGTAAATTGATACAAAAGTGTCAATTTACTGTTTTGTTTTTATCGTTAAATATTAGCCGAAAGTCCTTTGTTTACAAGGTTTTTTTGCTTTCGTGGTGCATTTTGATATATACGGTGCCATATGTTGTGCCGTAAAAACCTCAAAAAAACAGAAAAGCACTACTCCTCGTCAAGGTGTAGTGCCTTTCTATCGTTAAAAGACCGCTATTCGTTAAATTGCTGTTTGGGTCTTAAATCTTGAAATGTTGTCAAGCGGCAAGCATTGCTTGCCGCCTAAATAAGTTTTATCGATATCAGGTCTCGGGCACTGCCTCAAGCAGAACAACATTCGTTGTCAGATTGTAATAGAGGTTATAAGTGCCTGCGCCGTTGATGATCAGCATGGTCACATCATCGGACTCATAGAGCGAGCCGAGCGAAGTATCCATTGCCGGATCGAGGATCATAGGAAGGTACTCGAAAGCGCTGTCGGTCAGCAGAATACTGCTGCTACTCTCAATTACCAAGCCCTCGTAAGTAACTATTCCGCTTTCGTCTGCGGTAAGTGTCGTAGTAGTTCCGTCTAGGTACATATAGACCTTTGCTCCCGCAAGCGAGACGTCGGTCATCTCAACCGAGATGATGCCTGTATTTACGTTGTAGACAATATTAGCGGTACCCGTCTTATAGAAGAAGAGCATATTTGCGCTGTATACCGTTGCAATCGAGCTGTCCGACGCGGGGTCAAGGGTCATAGACAGATAATTATAGCTCTTATCCAAGAATGCAATAGCCGTCTCGTCTGTTGCTGCAATACCGAGGCACTTAACGTCACCGTCGGCATTGGGATAAACGGTGATAAATCCGCCGTCAATGTAGAGATAGAGTCCGTCGGAGTAATCGACGTCACCGCCTGCGCTTCCGCCCTCGGACACAACCATACGCACCTCGTGAGTGGTCTTGTTGATATAGAAATCAAAGGTTCCGCCCACCTGAACGGTGATAGTTCTGCCGTTGGTAACAACGTTACTGCCCTCAGTGATAGTCATATCCGTGATGTAGTTAAGCTCGGTATCACGCACACTAAAATCATCCCAAGCGCCAAGAGTAAGTCCGAGATAACAAAGCTCATCGGGATTTTCGCTGTTTTCCTTAAGAGTGAGCTTATTGTCATAGGAAATATAGATCTGATAAGGAATACTTACCTCTTCCTCGCCACTATCGACGTACTCAAGATAGAGAATTCCCGTATATACGTTGTAGCGAAGATTATAGATGCCCTCCTTGTTAGGATAAGCAGTATAGTGATCTCCGCTGACGGTGAGGTCGACAAGCGTCTTGTCCATAGACTCATCAAGAATTATGGGCAGGGGCGAGTATCTTGCGTCGTCAATTGAAATGATGTGGTATGTTGTCGACTCGAATCCCTCGTAGAATATGTCACCCTTCTCGTCGGGAATGAGAGTTAACGCCTTGTCGCCTGCGTAGAGATTGATCTCAGACAGGGGGTCGGTGGTATCGCAATCTATAGAGAAGGAGTTGAAGGCGGGAAGATACATAATGTAGAACCTGCCACTCTTCACTACCCGAACGAGATCGCCCTCACGTCTGAGAGCGGTGATATCACCTGTTATTTCGGATATGTGATCTGCACCGATAGCACCACCCGTGGTAAGATTCTTCAGGCTGAAGCTTTCGCCTTCCTCAAGGTCTATTATCGCATAGTAGAACCAAAGTCCGTTCTCGTTTATATACTCTGTGAAGTCGGAGCAGTTCATAGTGGTGGCGTGCGAGAGCATCCACATAAACTCGCCTTCAGCACCAGCAGATGCCGAGAGATCGAAGCTGTCGAGGATAACGTCCTCGCGCTCGCCTTCAAATACCATACCGAAGGACTCGCCGTGTTTGGGAGCGAACACCTTCGTGATATAGAGCTTCTTGCAACTGTCATAATCGAACTCAAAGGCATAGCGGGCGGTAAAGTCGAATACGATCTCGCCGTTATCACCTCTGTGATAATCCCAGGTGTTCCAAGAGAATGCCTCGTCAATATCGTCATAGCCCCATACAGCGCCGCTTTCGGTATCGCGGATAAGGAGCTTGTCGCCTGCGTTAATATAAACGTAGCCGTAAATGTAGGAGGTCACTTCGTCATCGGGATAGGTTGCGAAGTTCATAGCAAACTTCTCGCCGTTTATCTCAATTACGATGCCCTCGGGATCGGGTGTTTCTTCAATATATTCGTAGATATTGATAGCATTGCAGAAAGGAAGGTATTCAACAACGTAGGTACCTGAATTTTCAAGAGTAAGGCCGTATGCGGTCTTTGTATAGTAGCCATCCTTTATTGTGGTTGTATGCTTGTCAATGGCATTACCCTCTACGTATACCGCAGAGAGAAGTGTCCAGGGCTTCATACTGTAATCGTTACCGATATAGAAGCTGTCCCCGGCATCAACACGAAGTGTTCCTCTGTAAATAGCGAGGTTTTCAAGGTCGACTGTATCAAGCCATTCATCCTGTCTTGAGAATGCCTCATCGGTCAGCTGCCAGGTGTAATAATTATACTCGTCGCTGCCAACCGCAAGGGTGAGCTTCTCCATCTCAATCGTCTCCCCGTCAAAAACGGTGATAGTAGGCTTTACGCCACTCGGCTGATTATGACGAGTCAGGGTTATCTTACCGTCGCCGCCTATGTCAAATGCAAGCCACCAGTCGGACAAGCCCTCAGCAAAGACTATCTCGCCGTTTGCACCACGGGAATAGGACCACTTGTCCCAAGCTTTCGTGTCGCTGAGATCATCGTAGTCATAGACTGTGTCGGTGTCCATATCTATAATACGGAGAGAGGTGCTTCCATCCGAGCCGAAAAGACCGAATACGTATGCCTGCATCTCGGGATCGTTGTAATAATCAACCTTGCTCATCGGGAAAAGCACGGGCACACCCGCGCTACGGG
>JAZOAA010000058.1:0-8408 GCA_045595265.1 Eubacteriales bacterium | reverse complement strand
TGCAACGAGTGCGCCAAGGCAATAATTCAGTCAGGTATCAAGGAGGTAGTTTATCTCTCCGATAAGTACCACGATACGGCCTCTACCATAGCCTCGCGCCGTATGCTCTCAGCAGCAGGAGTAAAGCTGACAAAGCTCAAGACCACCAAGGCAAGCCTCGCGCTGTCCTTCAAGGGATAATCTTACGAAAAATAAGCCTCTATTTTCTCAAGGGACACGCCAAAGCTGCCCTGAGCCATATTACCTCTTCCGCCGCCCTTTCCGTTCAGGGCGGCGTTTATTTCTTTTATCCTTTGCGAGATTTCCTCGCCTGAGGATATAACGTATTTGTATTCTTCTCCCTCTCCTGAAAGCGCAACGAGAAATCCTCTAACCTTTTCCTTCGCAATATTAGAAAAGGCGCGCAGCTCATCGATAGAAAATCCGTCAAGGACTATGACTCTGTTTCCTTCTGTCAAGGGAACGGTGTAAGCCATGTTTTCGGCAAGGGCTGCTCTTGATTCCTTCAAGGCGTGCTTTGTATCCTCGGTATCCTTTACGTACTTTTGAAGAGCTGATGCCACGTCGCCTTGCGGTGCGCAAAGAATAGACGATATCTTCAATACGTTGTCGTACCTATTGCGGTAATCCGCAAGGGCGCGTCTGCCCGCTGCGAGCCATATTCGTACTCCGCCCCTGTGCTTCATAAAATCAAGCACCTTTATCAGTCCTATCTCGCCCGTTCTCGCAACGTGGGGAGCACAGCAGGCACAGGTGTCAACGTCACCTATCTTTACCAAACGCACACCGTCCGTAAGCTCAAGCTTTGCGCGGTAATCGGTATTTTCAAGCTCCTCTGCGCTAGGGAAATATGCCGTGACGTCTAAATTCGAAAAAACAGCCTCGTTTGCAAGTCTCTCGGCTTCATCAAGCATCTCACGGCTCATAACGCCGTTTACGTCAAAGGTAACCTCCTCGTCACCGAGGTGAAATCCCACGTTGTCAAAGCCGTAGAGCTTATGTATTATTCCGCAGAGGATATGCTCTGCCGTATGCTGCTGCATTTTTTCAAATCTCTCGTCAAAGTCAAGCCGCCCGATTACACTATCGGAGTCCGGAGCCTTATCGGTCAGGTGGTGGACTGTACCGTCCTCTTCAAAAACGTGTCTTACGTACGAGGCGTTTATATAGCCCCTGTCAGAGCTTTGCCCTCCCTCCTCTGGAAAGAAGGCTGTCCTGTCAAGAACCACGTCAAAGCCTCCGTCGCACTCGGTAACGGAAAGCACTTTTGCGGAAAATTCCTTTATATACGCATCGTTATAGTACAGCTTTTCTGTCATATGTTTTTGATAATCTCCTTAAAAACAGACCACGGATACTCATCGGTATCGGGCAATTTTTTTAACATCAGGCGCTTTTCGCCAAGGCTGAATGAAAGACCAAAGGCAAACAGCGCGGGAAAACGCGCGCCTCTGTCACGGCTGCCGTACTTTCCGTCAGAACATATGGGGGCGCCTCTTGATGAAAGCTGCGCTCTTATCTGATGATATCTGCCCGTTATGAGCTTTACCTTGACAAGACATTTTCCTTCAATCGTTGCAAGCGGTGTAAGCTCAAGCTCTGCGCGCTTTGCATCTCGGTCGCGGGAGTCTGCCACGATAGCCTTCGAAATCCTCGAATCCTTTTTCAGCATATCAACAAGCACGCCGCCCTCTAAATACGCGTCTGTAACGGCGATATATTCCTTCTTCATTCCGTCGGATGCCGCCATAGCGCAAAGGACTGCCGCGCTTTTTTTATTTCTGGCAAAAACCAAGATACCGCCGACAACTCTGTCAAGTCGGTGAACGAGGTACAGCGCCGACGGCTCGCCCTGCAATGAAAGCTCTTTGGAAAGCAGAGTCATAACGTCGGCATCGCCGCTCTTATCAGGCTGAGTCGGCATACCGGCAGGCTTCAGCACCGCTATCACGTCGCGATCTTTATATAGTACGTCAAGCATGAGAGTCTCCTATGTAAAAACGGCTGCCGCCGAGGCAGCAGCCGAGAAATTATTTCTTCTTAATGCTTATTATTCGATAGACAGTAGGTGCTAAAACGACGTTTACCACAAGCTCAATAAGGAAATTAACGCTTATCAAAACACCGAGAACGGTCTGAATGTCGCTCTCAAAGAATATCATAGAGCCGATAAGGAAAATCAGCGTATTTGCAAAGGTAGCGGAAGCTGCGGCAGCCAACACCGCCACGTATTTGTTAAAGCGCTCAAGTAAAGAGTAAACCAAGCCTGCGACAGAGCCTGCGGCAATTCCCTTCGCCAATACGGTCAGTATCGTGCCGAAGAGGCTGAACGACAGATAAAACGATGTTCCGGGAAGCATCAGAACGACAGCTCCGAAAACAAAGCCAAGCCACGCGCCGGCACCGACACCGCAAAGCGCCGCACCGATAACAATAGCGGGAACGGACAAAGCAAGCTCAAAGGTCGCTATGCGTATCGGTATAAACTGGAGAACCACGACTATGGCGGTTAAAACCGCGACGTAGGTTAATTTTTTTACATCTAAAGTAACGTTTCCGTATTTTTTCATAAAGCGCCTCCGTGTTGTAATAAAGATATTTTAGCACAAAACGGCGCTTTTTTCAATACTCTGACTTAAATTTTGCCATTTTTTATTTTGAATACTTCTCCTCCGGAGAGAACTATCATTTTTACAGCAGAAGGTTCAAAGGCGTTTGCATAGACCGAAAGAGACTTGGAGCATGAGCCTCTGCCTACTATCCTGACGTACGATACCTCCTCGGATACAAGACCTCTCTCCTTCATAGCGTTCACGTCAACTCTCTCACCCTCGCAAAATGCATCGCAAATTTCACCTACACTTACCTCGCACCGCTCTTTACCGCCGGTAACAATGCGCTCGTCCGAGGTGGAAATCATAGTTTTTGCAAGCTTGTCGGAAAGCAGCTCCTCCGCGCGCTCGCGGCTTACCGCAAAGGCATCCGAATAGCTGACACGCTCCTCTGACTTATTCAAAAATCCGTCGTCGCTCTTCGGAGTAATCTCTACGCTTGAAATACAAATACGCTTTGCATACACGAAAACGAATATCATAAACGCGATAAGCAGAGCGCCTGCGCAAATAACGACCCAAATCATAATGTTTGTAAGGTCGGCAGTATTGTTTTTTACCATTTGCGGAGAAAATTCGAGGCAGTAATTAAAATTATCAAGGTTTGAATATATATACCCATCGTGCTCGTACTGATAAATATTCACCGTATCACCCGCCTCGACCAGCGAGCCGTCTATATAAAATCTTCCTTCCTCAAAGCTTGCATAAAGAGGCTTTGGACTTATATTTACCTCTGCCGTCTTTTCAGCATATGCCCTCTCGCCGTCGCGTATAAACGTCAGTCGAAGAGTGTATTTACCGCTTTGCGACACGTCTTTGAGCCTTAGCGCCGACTCTTCCGATATTAAAACACCGTCCTGATACCACTCATAGCCGACACTGCCCTCGGCAAGAAGGGGGTGATATATTTCGCTAGGGGTAATAGCCCTTGATTTTGCATTATACTCCCACACGCCGCCAGAAAGCTTAAAGTCGGGCGCGAGCAGACACACATCTGATACAAGCGTAATATCCTCGGTCACCGGCAGAGAAAAGTCGTATTCCTTACCTACTGTTGAGTCGCGCCACGGAGAGTGTGTATATCCCTTAATTTCCGTGGGTGATATATTCTCGGCACGCTCACCGTAAAGCTTATAGTCTATATAAACGTCTCCCGAGCTGCTTACGTATTTAACCTTAAAGAGAGGTATGGTCTGCCCGAGATTATCATAGCACTTAACTAAAAAATCCAGGTTTTTCGCCCCGATAAGAAGCTCGTCAGAGGCTGTGGGGGTCACGGTATACTGTACGGAAAGAGGCTCGTTTGACAAAAAAACGTTCTCACCGTCAGAAAGCTTCAATGCCGTATCCGTGCTTACGCCATACCGAAATCCCGAGAACGTATTTTCTGCGTAAAGCGCAAGCGAGCCGCCCGTGACGCTGATGCAAGATTTGGCACTTCCCGAAAAGGAGCAGTTCTTCAAGACTGCCTCACCCTCGCATATCTCTATTACCTCACCCTCGACGGACGCTTGAGCGCAAAAGTCCGAAAAGGTCGCGTGAGTGCCTCCCCTGACAAGAAAGCGTGCGTTCGCCTCAAGAAAAACGTTTCCTGAAAGCACAAACTCGCCCATCGGAACGTCAAGCGGCTCGTATACCCTTACGTTGTCAAAAAAGACGCGGCCGCAGGACAGAGTGGATAGCAGCGAATCCAGACTCTTATCTCTCGTTTCGTCTTCCTCTGTGTTAGCAGGCTCTAAAACGTACTCTCCGTTATCGTATCTTAACGTGTAGGAATCCTCTGCCGCCCCCTCCGCCGAGGCGTCTATACAGAAAACAGAAAGTAAAAGCAAAAGCGTAAGGAATAAGTAAGCGTATTTTTTCATTTTAACGACTCCGTTATTTTATTTCGGAGTAATTTTTGACGAAAAAAATGAATTTAATACAAAAGAGGCTGTCTCATTTTTTATCGAGACAGCCTCACAGACTTTACTTTATCAGCTTTTGAAGAATCGCGTTCTTTACAACCCTTATTTCCCATCTCTTCACGGTGGAGCTGTTTTTGAACATATAAACCGCGCTGTAAATATTATCTACAAAAAAGAGTGCGGAAAAGACTATTGCTATTCCCTTGAGAATTTTAGGATTAAGCTCCTTGCATTTATTAAACATAGGGGTGAATACTACGTCCATAAAAACAAGGATTATCAGCGAGAACGCGGCGCTCGTGGGAACAGAAACATACCTTCCGATATTCAAAGGTAAGTTGGTATAATCCCACCATATGAAGCCGCAAAAATATTCTACGAGCATACCAAAGGCACCCTCGCCTATGCTTATGGCGACCATCACGGCAAGATAATACGCAAGACGGCGCTGCCACGTCTTAAGGCCCGACGTGCGCCTAAGTAAGCGGTGCGGCGACGCGGGTGTTCCATACAAATAATATATCGCCATAACGGCAAATCCGTACCCAAGAAGGAACGGGAACATCATACCTCTGTTGTCAATTACTCCAACCGTCATAACGAGCCAGATATTCTCAACCAAAAAGCCTAAAAAAGATGTAAATACGACTATTATAAACAGCGCGTAATATTGTGTCATATCGGTTTTGTTTTCGTGCTCTGAAAAATATTTTTTAGCAATTTTTTTCATAATTCAAACAAAACTAGCGTATCAGACTATTTCTCCTTATAATATAGATAACAGTGGCAGTATCCCTCGTAATTCTCGTCAGCTATCTGCTCGCGGAACTCCTTGCACATACACTTATTATCCTCGGTGCGCTCAAGGCGGCAGGGACAGTAGCCTCCGCTTTTCTTTAAGCCTTCCTTTATCGCCTTGACGACCTCTTTATCCTCGTTAAACCTTATTTTCATTTGTTTTCCTCAATAAGCTTAACAAGCGATGCCTTGGGAACAAAGCCTACCGACATATCAAGGAAGGTATTATCCTTAACAAATGCAACGGCGGGAATGCTCTGCACCTTGAACATACGGGCAAGCTCGGGCTGCTCGTCAACGTTTGCCTTACAGAACTTAACGTCCGGATATTCTCCCTCAAGCTCGGCAAGAACCGGCGCAAGCATACGGCAGGGTCCGCACCAATCAGCGTACAAATCTATAACGCAGAGTTTGTCAGACTCCTCAACCTCGGTCTTAAAATTATCAAGTGTTATATTTATCATATTAACTCTCCTTTGATTTAGTTACTTTAATAAGTTTTTACTTAATTTTAGCATAATTATTATTGTTTGTCCACAAAAAAATCAATTATTTACATTTTTGTCAAAATTTTGATTTGACAAATACTTATTTTGGTTGTATCATATTTGGTAGAAAAGCATAAGGAGCTAAAAAATGTCAGCCTATAAGCAAAATATTACGGTAGATGTACACGACGTTGACTATAACGGTGTGGCAAAGACTTCATCTATATTAAGATATATACAGTCAGCAGCACAGTCACAGCTTACGGAAAAGAATATGTCTTACGACGAGCTTCGTGAGATGGGACGCGCGTTTATACTCTCAAGGCTTAATATGGCGGTGCTGAAGCCTCTTACGGCTTATACTCCGCTCACGGCGGTGAGCTATCCGTGCGAAAGCCGAGGATACACGTTTCTGCGTTGCTACGAGCTTCTATGCGAGGGAGAAACGGTGGCAAGAGCAATATCCGCATGGGCGCTTATTAACACGGAAACAAAGGCGCTCGTACGGGTAAACGACTTTAATCTCCCGATTTCCACCCTGCCCCCGATAGACCTTGCGTTGCCGAGAATAATCCTTCCCACAGAGCTGTCCGACGTAGGAGGATACGGAGTACACTACGGTGACGTTGACCAAAATATGCATATGAACAATACGAAATATCCCGATATGTACTCAAACTTCCTGCCCTTAAAGGATAAGAGGATATCGCGTATAGCAATCAACTATTCATCGGAGGCGGCTCTGGGTGAAAAGCTGCGCGTTATGCGTGCCGCCCGTGACGGTGTATATTATTTCCGTACAGTTCGCTCGGACGGAAAGACCAATTCGGAGGCGGAAATAGAGCTTACCGATATATAATTTTCTGTCAAATAGTCATAAATGCGACTTTTTTCGTACAAATTTCAAATTTTTTATTCATTTTTTCGTAAATTCTTGCAAAAATCGCACTGCCGACCCTGTAATACGGGTCGGTTTTTTATTGTTTTTATGCCAAAATCGAAGATTGTAACGTTTTTTCTATTTTCGAAAATCGAAACGGGCGATTTCTTAACGACAGAATTTTTTTAGCTGTGATATCATATAAATGTTAAAAACGCCTATGGGAGAATGTTATGAACGGTAAGGAACAATTTTACGATACTGTGATAAGAAAGGATTTTGCATCGGACGAGGAAAACAGCTACTCTTACGAGTTGATTTTACGCGAGAGCAGAAAAACTGCGAGCTGGAGAATGCCTCTGTATTCAATAAGAGTCAGCATGACGGACTCTAACGGTGTGTCCAGCAGCGCTAACGTGACAGACGCCTTCGCAGATGCATCAAGGGCTACAAGATTTTACGAGATGCTCGTCAGAAATATGGCAACACCGATTGATTTGCCTTACGTTCTCGAGGACGAGACCGGCTGATATACCGTCTAAAGTCTCCTTTAGATGCCAAAAATCAATATATATCTTGAAAAACTGCTAAAACAATGATATAATATTAGGTATAAAGGAGATAAACGCTTATGAAGATTACCGTACTTGGCGCGGGAACTTGGGGAATTGCCCTCACTGCGCTTTTAGCAAAAAACTGTCACGACGTTACCGTATGGTCGGCAATACCCGCTGAAATAGACGAGCTTATTTCAACAAAAACTCATAAAAATCTACCCGGTCTTATACTTCCCGACAGAATCACTTACGAAAAGGACATCTGCTCCGCTCTAAAAGACGCGGAGCTTGTAATATACGTCACCCCTTCCGAATACATACGCAAAACGGCGGCACTATCCGCGGCATATCTTAATGACGGTGCGGTGCTGGTCAGCGCGGCAAAGGGTATCGAGAGCGGAACGCTCATGACAATGACTGACGTTATAAGTGACGAGATAAAAAAGGCTGTGCCGAGCATTAAATTTAACGTTGCGGCACTCTCGGGCCCTACGCACGCGGAGGAGGTTGCTCTCGGACTTCCGACCTCGATAGTTGCCGCGTGCGAGAACGAGGAAATTTCCTCAATGCTTGCAAGGGTGTTCTTCAATTCCTGTATGAGAGTATATACGAACACCGACGTTCTGGGTGTTGAAATTGCCGGAGCGCTCAAAAACATCATCGCGCTTGCCGCTGGTGCTAATCGCGGTATGGGATTTGGCGATAATGCTAACGCTATGCTGATAACGCGCGGTCTTGCCGAGATGACAAGGCTCGGCACGGCTATGGGTGCAAGGCTTGAGACCTTTATGGGTCTTGCGGGTATGGGCGACCTTATCGTTACCTGCACCTCACACCACTCAAGAAACAACCGCTGCGGTATGCTTATCGGTCAAGGAAAGAGCTACGATGAGGCGCTATCCGAAATCGGAATGGTCGTAGAAGGATATCACGCGCTGTCGGCTGCTGTGGAGCTTGCTGACAGATACTCTGTGGACATGCCGATAACTCGGGCGGTGTACGACGTTATCCACGGCGGCATCTCGCCTTACGTCGCTATCCGAGCGCTTATGACCAGGGATTTGAAAAACGAAATCAACTTCTCATAACACATTTTCACCGATGCACATTTTCAGTTGTGTCGGTGAATTTTTATTACTTTTTCCGGAGTGAATTATTATCAC
>JAZOAA010000057.1:0-10009 GCA_045595265.1 Eubacteriales bacterium | reverse complement strand
GGATCTATGGTAATTGTAAACGCAGGCACTAAATAAAAAATTAACGACTGAATTATCAGCGAGATTATTAATAGAATCATTTTTATCTCCTTTATGCGTAAGGTAAAAGGCGATTGCCTTTTCCGATTTTATTATATCATAGGCATGGTAAAAAGTAAATAGATTAAGAAAGAATTACTGTGGAATCACACTCCCAAAAAAGACCGTCAATCTTGCGTTTTTGCACATTGGCGGTCTTTGCCTTTGTTTTATTATATCTTGTTTAGCTTCTCCAAATCGGAGATAAGCAGAGAAATGTGCCCTCTCTGCTCCTCGGTAAGAGCTGAAACGTCAATATAAGCATCGCTCTCTCTTCCCAGCAGAAAGTCCGTCCTCACCTTGAAAAGATCGGCAATTTTTACCAGCATATCAATAGATGGCAGCACGTTGTCGTTTTCCCAGTTGGAAACGCATTGCTTTGTCACACCGACAAGCTTGGCAAACTCCACCTGGCTCATTCCGTGCGACGTGCGTAGCTTTTTTATGTTTTCATTTAATGAGTATATCATATTTGATTACACCTCTCGAAAAATATTACAATACTATTGTAAAATAATACTTGACATTTTCAAAATACTATGGTATACTAATAATTGACCAAAGGTTAATAATCTATGTTTTTTGGAGGCTTTATGTTAAACTTTTTCTATAACCTGGGCAAATTGGCGTTGTACACAGTTTTAGCAGCAGGTGTGCTTCTGTCCCTTGCGCTTATCGTAGGAGCATTGCTATTCAATATTGATGGAGAAGTGGTTATCACCTGGTTCTCTTTTGTTTTTATCCTTGTGTTTGCCTTGTTTTTAGCAACGGCACTTGTCGCATTTCTTATATGGTTCCTCTTTACGAACAATAAGTTACTCCCCTTGTTCGTATTTCTCTTCGGCGCATTTGCTTTGATATCGATAATTCTCGTAATCCTTGACGGCGTTATAGACCTTCCCGTATTTGATTTTATCGCCTTCCTTGAAAAATTACTTACAAAGCAGCCCGCACAGCCCGTTTGATTTTTATAATGATATAAAACGAAAAAATCCCGCGTTTTGACCAGAGCGTCAAGCGCGGGATTTTTAATATTTGTTGATAATCAGCCTACCGTGATTTTGTATCTTGTAACCGAGCGCCACACATCGCCCGCCTTGACCTCATCGCCCTTGCATGCGAAGAAATACATCTTGTTGTACGGGTTACCGCTGTTATCGGTTATAAGAAACCTTCCGCTTTCGTTAAGCGTGGGATACTCGTCTATCGACATAGTAAACGAAGTCTTTGTGTTATCACTGTAAAGGGTTGCGGATTTAGCGCCTAAAACCGTCACCGAGGGACATATGCTCTTTGGCGTTTTATCATTATCGGTGAAATACATCTCTGTCAGCGATTTGCATGGCGGCATCATGGCAAGATACGAGCTTCCCACGGCATAATCGCCAAGCCACGTTACACTTTGAGCCAGAGTAATACCCTCCTTGTTTATTGAATACTCCTTGTTATGTAAAAGCACCTTAGTTTTGTGGTCGCAGGGATCATAGCCAACCGACTCTACGAAAATTTTTATATTTTCAAACGCTCTTAATTCACGGATAGAAAAAACGTCCTCTTGCGCCCCGTCAATCTCAACACGCATTGAAGTAAATATCTCATCGCCGTGATTTGACCCACCGATAAAATCATCTCTTCCCTCAATCATTACCGCCATATCCCACTCGGCACGCACGGGTGTGAGAGGATAACATTCGGAGAGGTCATCATTGTAAGCGAATGCCCGGCCGAGACGCCATATATCGGCAGTAATATCGCTATTTACCGAGTGAACTACATTGTAGTTTACGTATCCTTTCTCTGACGGAAGATATATCTTGAAGCAGTCTTTTGAAAACTCAAGCTCCGTGTCTTCTGTGTAAATGCAGTATGCGCTTTTATTAAAATCCATAAGAATCTCCGTTTTGGTTTTTTGCTAATATTATACAATTGTTTTTACGATTAGTCAAGCTATAATTTCATTTAACAAGCGCATATTTGATTTTCTTTTCCATAAACTAAAAAGAAACTCGGGGGAGAAAAATGGATATTATAAAGGTTATATTGACAGCGCTTTTGTCAGTGGGTGCGTTATTTATCATCACTAAGGTTATGGGACATAAGCAGGTGGCGCAGCTCGACTTTTTCGACTACGTCAGCGGCATAACGATAGGCTCGATAGGCGCAGAGCTTGCAACCGAGATAGAAAAGCCGTATAAGCCACTGATAGCACTTGCGATTTACGGTATTGTATCAACGGTTTTGAACCTTGCGGCACATAAAATTCCAAGGACGAGAAAGTATATCAACGGCACACCCACGATTTTAATGAACGACGGTAAGCTTTACCGCGAGAACTTAAAGCAGGCAAAGCTTGACTTATCTGAATTTATGCTCCTGTGTCGCGAGCAGGGATACTTCGACCTTGACGAGATGCAAACGGCGATTTTCGAGCATAACGGAAAGCTCTCCATTCTGCCAAAGGCGGCAAACCGTCCTATAACAGCCGAGGATTTGAATATTTCAGCAAAGGTCACTCATATAGGCACGGAGGTTATTATGGACGGACGCGTAATGGGCGAAAACCTCACTCGTATGGGACGTGACGAAAGCTGGCTTATAAAGCGGTTAAAATCGCAAGGTCATAATGATGCAAAAGAAATTTTTCTCGCTATTTACCGCCCCGAAGAAGATAAACTCTCCATCTATGAGGCGAGTTTTTTATAAAAGCTCATGGTCCAAGCATAATATGCCAAGCGGGAAAATATATTTTACTAAAAACCTATTTGGAGGTAAGTATGTTTATATATTCGATAAGAGCGTCTACTGTGAAATTCTTTGGATTCGTGCTTTTGACTGTTTGTTTAATTATAGGATGTGTAGGATTTGGCGGCGAGGCGTCGGCAATGGCTTCAAGCGAGGCTATGGGAGTTGACTACGGCGGAATAAAATCAAACGAGGACAGAGTTGCATTTATAAAAAATTTCGGCATTGAGATAGATGAAACTCCCACCGAGGAGGACACCTTCACAATACCGGAAAATTTCGACCGCGTAATTTCGGGCTACAACGAGCTTCAGAAAAAGCAGGGCCTTGATATTACAAAATATGCAAGCAAGAGAGTGACTCGCTATACCTATAAGGTAAAGAATTACGACGCGGAGGGCGAGGTCTACGCAACGGTATTCGTTTACAGAAGCCGCATCGTTGCCTGTGATATCTCGTCTGCTTCACCCACGGGATTTGTCGTGCCACTAACCCTTGTTGACAGAGCAAAGCTGAAATGATTTTAGTAATTTACGATGAAACATGCGTATAACGAGAGCCGGACATAGAGGCTTATTGAAATTTTCTTGACTTATCAAACACTTCATGCTATAATAAAAAATGTGGTGTACAAATTAAAAATCTTTACTCCGCAAATACATTTTGAAAGAGAGACATCAGGTCATGTTAGCAAAGCTTTTACGTTCATTTTTATCATTAATTTTATCGCTTATGTCATTATTTAATACAAATTCTAAAAATGATAATATTGACAATAAGCCTGTAGAGGAAACAAAATCGTACACTGTTACGTGGGAAAATTACGACGGCACAGTGCTTTATGAGGAAAACAATGTTTTGCGAGGCACCACACCGATATTTAAGGGAAAAACACCCACAAGAGCTGACGATGACATTTATACATATACGTTTTCCGGTTGGTCTCCGGAGATAGCTCCTGTAAAATCAAATGTTACGTACACCGCAAAATTTGATTATGCAAAGCAACCGTTGACGATTGTTTCATCGCACGAGAGTGGGTTTTATTCAGAGCAGTTTGAACTTACACTTAAAACACGCGGTGATGCAAAGATATATTACACCTTGGACGGTAAATTACCTGATGAAACATGTGATGTATATAATTCGTCAATATTAGTTAAAGATAATAGTGGAGAACCAAATGTTTATGCATCGCAACAAGGCATTTCTTCTTTAGATGTTTTTATCCCTGATTATCCAATTGATAAATGTGTAATTATAAGAGCTGTCGCTATTGATGCTGATGGAAATAAAAGCGATGTTTTGTGCAAAACATTTTTTGTAAATTACGATGAAAAGATTGGATATGATAACATTCCCATAATATCACTTATTGTAGATCCGAGCGATCTTTACGATTATGAAAACGGTATTTATGTAACCGGAAAAATTTACGATGAAGAAGAGCATACCGGTTATCCTGAAACATATCCTGCAAACTATCAGCAAAAGGGAAAAGAGTGGGAACGCGCAGCGGAATTTGCATACTTTGAAAGTGATAAATCGTTTTCATTTGACCAGACTATAGGAATACGTATTCATGGTGGATGGTCAAGAGCGTTCAATCAAAAATCTTTCAACTTATATGCTAGAAAAGAATACAGCGGAACTAAAACATTTGAGAAACCGTTCTTCGATACCGAAACGCTTCAAACGTGTATGTTAAGAAGTGGCGGATATAGAGATACATTTGTTACTAAAGCACGTGATTACTTAAATCACGAGTTAAGCAAAAATGAATCGTTTTCAGTTCAAAACGGTTTTCCTTGCGTGCTTTTCTTGAATGGTGAATACTGGGGCGTTTACTTGTTGCAGGAACGTTTTACTGAATATTATGTAGAAGAGCATTATGGTGTTGATAAAGATAACGTTGTAATAATAGAAAACGGTGTAGTTGACGAAGGCGAGGAAGAGGATATCGTACTTTACGAGCAACTCTTTGATTTCTTCAAGAATAACGATTTTTCTTCAGCCCTGATGTATGAAAAAGCTCAAAAATACATCGATGTTAACGAGTTTGCAGAATATATGGCTACAGAGTTGTATATAGGCAATATTGACTGGCCCGGAAACAATGTTAGAATTTGGCGTGCAAGAGAGGTGACCGACAAACCTTACGAGGATGGAAAGTGGCACTTTATGATGTACGATACCGATGATTCAGCTGATATGCTTCCGAGCAAATGTCATTATGATAGCGATCCGTTTATTAACAAAAGCCACTGGAAATACGGTCCTCTTGATGAAAATTGCATTCTCGGTTTGATGTTGTCTAAATTGCTTTGCAATCAGGAATTTACAGAGCTTTTTAGGAGCACATTTATTCGTATAGGTTCAAATAATTTTTCCGAAGAAAATGTGAACGCTCTCCTAGATTCAACAAGCGAACTTTTAGCTACGCCTATGACTCTGTTTTATAAAAGATTTGTTAGCAATGACGAACTTTACAATGAAGAATATTATCTTGATAAGATGGCAGTGATAAAAGTTTTCTATGAGAAACGATACGAGTATGCTATTGAGTATTTAGACTATCACACAAAACAATAATTAAAAATTGCAGGCAAGGATGTCAATGGCATCCTTGCCTAAATTAGTTCTTTATAAGAGAAGAAATTTCGGTTTAAGGTATAAGAAGCTCAAGAAATCCGAGAACACCGTAAGATGCAAGGCACATAACAGCTCCGCTGATAAGCACACCCAGCGTGATTGCTAAAAGCGACCATCGCTTCTCAATATTAAAGAGCGAGGCAACAAGCGCACCCGTCCACGCTCCCGTTCCCGGCAGGGGAATGGCTACGAATATCATCAGCGCAAGGAATATCGCGCGTGTCATCTTCAGAGTGGGAATATCCTCGGTATCGGAGGCGAGGTCGGCGTTATTTCCGATAACCTTCCTGCTGCCTCGCCTTGCCTTTTCGTGAAGCCAGCCGACAAGTTTTGCAAAAGGCTTAAATCTTCCTAAAAATGCAAGGATTTTCGGAATGAACAGCAGAATGAACGGTACGGGCAAGAGGTTGCCTATCACCGATAGGGGATAATTTATATAGAACGGTATTTCCAGCGCCGCCCCTACTGGAATAGCGCCGCGAAGCTCGATTATAGGCAAAACCGAAATTACAAAAACGTAAATTTCGCGAGGCAGCCAGGCAAAAAAGCCTATTATCGCATCTATCATAAAAAGACCTCTCTGTTTGTTCCGTAGAATATGTCGTCGTGACCCGAGAGGAGCTTCAGAAACTCCTCGAAGATATGCCAATCTCTGTGCCAGTCAAACTCGTAAGCGTGTCCCCAAACGGAGAAGATCCTAGGCGAGTCGGGCTTAAGGTTTATAAAACGCTCAGCAACCTCGAAGATATCCTCACCGAAATTGCGCGTTGTGAAATCAAGGCGGTATAAGTCGGTCGGTAAGCCGTAGCTCTTAGTAACGTTTACTGTTCTTGCGTATTTTATACCCGTTTTATTTCTTATGATGTCAACCACCCTATCGTCAACGTAGCCGCAAGGGTAAGCAAGGCCGACAATGTCGTACCCAACAAGCTCCGAGAGCGCGCGTCTGTCCTCCTCGATCTGATAAACGATATCCTCCTCGGAGAGCTTTGTCAGATCGGGGTGATTTTTCGTATGCGAGGCGACCTCGTGTCCCTCGTAAATTGCGCGCACGTCGTGAGCAAAAACCTTGTCACGATAGACGAGATTTCCCTCAATATAATTTGAAAACCTGCCGCCAAAGCCGCCCGAATTAAGGTTAAACGTACCCTTCATTCCGTAGCGGTTGAGCATTTCGATTACTCTGAGGTCCTGCGTTACGCCGTCGTCATAGCTGAAGGTCACAGCCTTCATTTTACCGTCAAATTTCATTATTTGCTCCATTTACGGAAAACCCGCACGTTCGGTGCGGGTTTTTGTTTACCAATATTTCTTAAAGTCGGGGATAAGGTATCTTGCAAGCGCCTCAAGATAGAAGAAGTCGCCGTACGCCGCACACTCGTCGATGCCCTGTCCCTGAGGCTTTGCGTGAGTTACGTGGCAGATAAGACCGTCGTAGTCAACGCCGATATCGCCCGTGCATTTGTCGATAACAGCCTCAAGAAGCTGTGCCGCAGCAGACTCAAATATTGCCTTGTCAGGCTCGGAGTCGTCCATCATGCCCGCCATCTCGAGAAATCCGCACGCGGAAATTGCAGCGGCAGAGGAGTCTCTCGGCTCATCACCGTCTACAAAGTCGTAATCCCAGTAGGGAATACAGTCGTCGGGAAGGTGGTTAAGCATAAAGTATGCTACGTTTTTATGTACCTCTTTAATAAACGCTTCTTTCTGATAAGAGTAAGCGATAGGGAAGCCATAAACGCCCCAGGAGTGACCGCGCGACCAGCAGGAGTCATCGGAATTACCCTGAAGAGTTACACCGTGCAGGGGAGCTGACGTTTCAGGGTCAAACTGATAGTGGTGGAAGGACGAGCCGTCCTCGCGGATAAGATACTGCTCGGTGGTTTTAACGTGGTCGATAGCGGCCTTTTTATATTCGGGGTTGCCCGTCATCTCGGAAGCCCAGCAGAAGAATGGCGCATTCATCAGAGAGTCCATCATCGTTCTGTAACAAGCGACGTTTCCGCCTCTCCAGCCCTTGTGCGCGCGGATGATAAACTTACCCTCGTGGGAATAGCTGGTGTTGTAGTAGTAATCAAATACCTCGAGCGCAAGCTTCTTTGCTTCCTCGTCACCGAGGAGCTTATATGCGGGAACACAACCGATAAGATAAACGAATCCTACGTCATGGTCGTCAAGGCCTACCTTGTTTTCCCATCTTGTCTTATACGTTTTAAGCTGCTCGAGAGCGACCTCCTTGAAGAACTCATCGCCCGTAAGCTGATATGCAAGCCAGAAGCAACCGGTATACATACCGCATTCCCAGTTGTTATTCGGACCTTGTGCATATTTATAATCCTTGGAGCAGGTAGAGGGGAATCCCATGCCTTCTCTCTGTACTCTTGCTTTAAGCTTATCGCAAGCAGCCTTAGCCGCAGCCTCAAGCTTTGCTCTGTCGATAGTGTGTGGCTTTGAAAATCTCTCGGGTCTTTCGAGAGTAAGCGTTTCTTTTACCATAGCATTGTCTGCCTTTCAAAAAAATATTCGATAATAGTATTATAAATGAAAAAAAGTATTTTGTAAATAGAATATTGAAAATTCGATAAAAATTATTGTATTTTCAATAAATATTCTCATCTTTATCGGTTACTTGACTTTGATTTTCTTTTTTGCACTTGTATTTATTTACGCAAAAAGCAATGATTAAAAACGGCACAAGAAATATTACCGACCCTATAAGAAGAGCTAGCTCCGGGTCGGACTCCGCGGTAAGCTCTATACCGAAAAGCGAAAGCGCGCCGAAACCGATGAGAAACATTATGAGGCTGAGTATTATTTCGAGGACCGGCTCGCAAAGCTTTTTCAAAAATTTCATGGCTTAAGTTTTTATATCAGCTCCGAAAAATCGGCAACGTATTTTTCACAAACGGCCTTCATTTCGTCGGTATACTCCTCGCTCGACTTATCATAAACGCCAAAGACTCTCATTCCCGCTTTTCTCGCCGTGCTGACAGCTCCGAGATTGTCATCTAGGAAGATAACGTCGCCGACGTCTGCTTCAAGCTTTTTTGCCGCCATCTCGTATATTTTCGGGTCGGCCTTAGTGGTGTTGAAATCGTCGCATGACCACACGTTGTCAAAGAGGTCGAAGAGTCCAAGGCGCTTAAGACATGGGTCGAGCGTAGCGTGAGGGCTTGCGGTAAGAACGCTCAAGCTATCCCCACGCGCTTTCATAGCACCAAGGGCTTTTGTAACGTTAGGCTTTTCACCGATATTGTAGGTGTACTCGTACACCATGTTTTCTTTCATTTCTAAAAGCATCTCGTCAACGCTTTCCTTAACGCCCAGCTCCTTGAAGTATTTTGCGGTGCCGAGATAACCGAGAGGTGTGATGATTTTCACTATGTCGTCACCGTATTTTATGCCGTTTTTGTCAAGTATACTTAACATTACACCTACATAAGTGTCCATAGAGTCCACAAGAGTGCCGTCAAAATCGAATAAATATATAGCCATTATTTATACTCCTCCAAAACCTCTTTTAGCAGTTTGGGGTTGTCGGTCATAATACAGTCACACCCAAGCTCGATGAGCCTTCTCATCTCATCGGGGTCGTTTATCGTCCAGTACTGTACGGCTATATTTCTTCTGTGTGCTCTGTTTATTATGGATTTTGATTCAAGATTTATCTCAATACCCAGGTCGTAGCTCATAGGTATCTGAAGACAGGCAAAGTCGCCGCCGTCAAAAATATTTACACCGAGGAACTGTGTGAGTATAAAGGCTGCCGCAGTTCCCGTCGGAGCGCCTCTGTATAGGTCCGGGTAATTGGTCTTAAGCTCAGTCTCTATCTCATCGTGGAAGGTACCGACGACTATCCTGCTTCTATAATTTGGGTACTGCTCGAGAATATCGTTAAGAGCCTTGCAGGCAGCGTATCCTCGTTCGCCTTCGTCCTTTATCTCGACTATAAAGAGTAGGTCGGGGTGGCTCTCGTAGAACTCGGCAAACAGCTCGTCAACAGTTGCTATCTGAAGTCCCGCGCCCTCAATGTCGGTCTCGTCCTTATATATTCTCTCGCCGTTTTCGTCCTTAAAGAAATATCCAAAGTTATACTCTTCAAGCTCTGCGAGAGTCATATCCTTTATGTAATGGCGACGTTGCTTATCGCCGCAGATAGCAAGAACCTCCTTTTCCGTCACGTCGCCGTTAACGTTCGAGGTTCTGTCGATGTATCCGTCGTGGTTGTAAACGAGGTATCCGTCCTTTGTGAGATACAGGTCGCTCTCGATAATGTCAACTCCGATGGTGTTTACCGCCTCTCTGAAAGCAAGCATAGTGTTCTCGGGGTTGTTTTCGCCGCCGCCTCTGTGCGCGGCAATCATCGGAAGGTTTCCCTCACCGACGATGAACGGGTTTTCGTCAACATTTTTCTTCGGCGGTATAATATTTATAATTAAAAAGAACGCAGTAACGGCTGCAAGTATTATTCCTGTGATTTTTAGTCCCTTATGATTTTTCATTTTTCGTTCCGTTCCTTTTTATAATAATATATGTA
>JAZOAA010000056.1:0-14363 GCA_045595265.1 Eubacteriales bacterium | reverse complement strand
GCGCATTCATCGGTGCTGCGGGCGTAGCGGTAGCAGCTCCTTCCGCAAATCTTTCGGGTTCTCCGTCGCCCACGAATGCTCTTCACGTTATAGACGATATGTACGGAAGAGTAGACCTTATAATTGATGGTGGCGAATGTGACTTCGGACTTGAATCAACCATCGTGAAAATAGAGGACGATAATACTGTTACACTCCTTCGTCCCGGCAGAATTACTCCGGACGAGCTGTCTCTTGTATGCAACGTTAACGTGGCTTCCGCTGTCACCTCGGAGCTAAAGGCAGGAGAGATTGCTCTCTCTCCCGGTATGAAGTACCGTCATTATGCTCCGAAAGCGCCGTTGGTCCTTCTGGACGGTACGTCGTCCGATGCGGTAGAGTACATAAGGGAACAGAACAGTAAAAAAATCGCTGTTTTAACTTACAGTGAAGACTATCAATATTTTGCAAAAAATCTTCCTGACATAATACTTTATGATATGGGAAGCGTGAATAACGAGTCTGCACAGGCGCATGAGCTGTTCAGAATCCTGCGTGATGCGGATAAGGAGAGGTTTGATATTATTTATGCGCCTCTTCCGCGAATGCAAGGAATAGGACTTGCGCTTTATAATCGATTAATACGTGCTGCGGCACACACAATTGTAAATATTAGAGGTTATAGCAAGTAAATTTTGTCTATTGCCTCGAAAGGAACGGTCATAACATGGCTAAAAGCAAAAAGGTAATAGAAAATCCGATGGAAAACGAAGCGGTAGCAACGCTGCAACCGATAACCGAAACGCTAGAGAAAAATTATATGCCTTATGCGATGAGTGTTATAGTTTCCAGAGCAATACCGGAGATAGACGGATTCAAGCCATCTCACAGAAAGCTGCTCTATACTATGTATAAAATGGGACTCATCAATGGACAAAGGACAAAAAGCGCAAATATAGTAGGGCAGACTATGCGTCTTAACCCCCACGGTGATGCTTCCATCTACGAAACGATGGTCAGACTTACGAGGGGACACGAGGCTCTCTTGCACCCGTTCGTTGATTCAAAGGGCTCGTTTGGTAAGCATTACTCCAGAGATATGGCATATGCCGCATCCCGTTATACTGAAGCAAAGCTTGATACCTTCTGTCATGAGCTGTTTTCGGGTATTGATAAGGATTCGGTTGACTTCGTTCCGAACTATGATAATACTATGCAGGAGCCGACTCTTCTTCCTACGACCTTCCCGAATATATTGGTTTCACCCAACCTTGGTATCGCCGTAGGTATGGCTTGTTCTATCTGCTCGTTTAATCTTGCAGAAATATGCGACGGAACCATAGCTCTGCTTAAAAATCCCAAGACCTCTATTGACCGTATGCTCGACATAGTAAAGGCGCCCGATTTTCCCGGCGGCGCGCAGATAATTTATGACCGAGAGCAGATGAGAAAGATATACGAAACCGGTCTTGGCAGCTTCAAAATGCGCGCTAAGTGGGAGTATTCCAAAAAGGACAGCTGCATTGACGTTCTTGAAATTCCGTATTCCTCCTCAATAGAAGCTATAATGAAGAAGGCTACCGAAATGATAAAGAGCGGCAAGCTCCGTGAGGTAAATGACGTCAGAGATGCTATTGACCTTAACGGATTTAAGCTTACATTCGATCTTAAGAAGGATGCAAACCCCGATCTCGTTATGCAAAAGTTATTCTCGGTTACCGAGCTTGAAAACAATTTTGACTGTAATTTCAATATTCTTGTTGAAGGAACACCAAAGCAACTCGGCATCAGAGAGATTCTTCTTGAATGGATTAATTTCCGTGTTAAATGCGTGACGCGTGAGCTTAACTTCGAGCTTGGTAAGAAGGATGAAAAGCTCCACCTTCTCGAAGGTCTTGCGGCAATTCTGCTTGATATAGATAAGGCAATCAGAATAATAAGAAATACAGAAAAGGAAGAGGACGTTGTTCCAAATCTTGCAGCAGGATTTAACCTGACAAAAACACAGGCCGAATACATCGCGGAGATAAAGCTTCGTAATCTTAACCGTCAGTATATTATAAACAGAGTTCAGGAAATCGAGAGCTTGCGCAATGAAATAGCCGAAATCAAGGAAACGCTTAAGGATGACCTTAAGCTCAAGGCGAAGATAATTGCGACTCTTACTGAGGTAAAGAAGAAATACGGAAAGCCAAGAAAAACCGAGATAATCGAGAAGGAAGAAGTCAAAGCGCCCCAAAAGGACATTTTCTTTGAAAATTACAATTGCCGCTTGATTCTTACTCGCGGCGGATATTTCAAAAAGCTGTCTGTTCAATCCGTGCGTGCAGCCGACGAGCAAAAGCTTAAAGAAGGCGATTTTGTCATCTATCAAGAGGATACTGACAACAAGGGCGACGTTCTTTTCTTCACGGATAAAGGACAGATATACCGCGCACGTGTGTCTGACTTTGATTTGACTAAGGCTAGTCAGATGGGCGATTATATACCGTCGAAGCTCTCTATGGATGATGACGAGCACGTCGTGGGATGTAAGATGATATATGATATAAATCCTGCTCATCACGTGGTTTACGTTTTTGAAAACGGTAAGGGACTTCGCGTTAATATGAGCGCATATGATGCAAAATCAAGGCGTAAAAAAATATCCGGTGCTTTTTCCTCGGAATCGCCTCTAGCGGGTGTTGTATACGAAGGCGACAAGCCGACAAACGTGTTTATAAGAACCGACGCGGGCAGGGGAATGCTTATAAAAAGCTCACTTATACCGGTCAAGGCTACAAGAACCGCTGCTGGTGTTCAAATTATGAAGCTTCCTAAAAAGGGAGTTAAGGTTGACCTTGTTACTGATATGATAGACGAGCTTGGTCAAGATGCACTTAAGTGTAAGAAGCTTGCTCTTCCGTCAACAGGCTCACCGCTTGGTCAGTTGTCTTTTAATTTCTAATACAAAAAGTGCTACCGAATCTGGTAGCACTTTTTACTATGTTATATGAGCGTTTCAAATTTGTATCCAACGCCCCAAACGGTCTTAAGAGTCCATTTGTCAGATGCTCCTTCGAGCTTTTCGCGCAGGCGCTTAACGTGTACGTCGACAGTTCTTGAGTCGCCGAGATAATCAAATCCCCAAACCTTATCAAGAAGCTGGTCTCTTGTGAAAACTCTGTTGCAGTTTGATGCAAGGAAGTAGAGAAGCTCCAGCTCCTTAGGGGGAATATCGATAACCTTATCACAGAGCTTAAGCTCGTATTTTTGAAGGCTTATTTCTATATTTTCGAACTTAACAACTTCGTCGTCGCTCGTTTTTGAATGAGCGTTATATCGGCGAAGAACGGCTTTTATTCTTGCTGAAAGCTCTTTCATGTCAAACGGCTTTACGATAAAGTCGTCAGCGCCAAGCTCAAGTCCTAAAACCTTATCAAACACCTCGTTTTTAGCGGTTATCATAATGACGGGCTTTGATGAAAGCTCTCTTATCTCACGGCATACCTGCCATCCGTCTTTTTTCGGCATCATTATATCAAGAAGAACGAGATCAGGCTCGTAAATTTTGAAATAATTAACGCCCTCAATTCCGTCGTTCGCGGTTTTTACCTTGTAGCCCTCATTTTCAAAATAGAGCTTTAGCATGTCACAGATGTTGCGGTCATCATCAACTATAAGAAGCTTGGTATCCATTTTAATAATCCTTTCTTTTAACTTCAAATTGTTAACATTGTTAAAAATATTAAAATCTTAACAATTTAATTATACACCATAATTTATACATAGTCAAGAGCAAAATATTAAGTTTTTGCTAATATTTGTAAAAAAATCTATTAATTGTGTAATTGACATAGATTTTACAATTTTATTAAAAGGTCTTGAAAAAAGGACTTTTGTATAGTATAATATATTAGTTAAATAAAGAAAAGGACGTATTATATATGAAACTTGGTATCGTAGGTCTTCCTAACGTAGGAAAGAGTACGCTATTTAATGCATTGACTAACGCAGGAGCAGAGTCGGCAAATTACCCATTTTGCACAATTGATCCCAACGTTGGTGTTGTTGCCGTTCCTGATAAAAGGCTTGATAAGTTAGCAGAAATGTACAATCCCGAGAAGTATACTCCTGCAATTATAGAGTTCGTTGATATTGCGGGACTTGTTAAGGGGGCATCGCAAGGCGAGGGACTTGGCAATAAATTCCTTGGAAATATTCGTGAGGTTGACGCAGTAGTTCACGTTGTGCGTTGCTTTGTAAACGATGATATTATTCACGTAGAAGGTAATGTTGATCCTCTTCGTGATGTTGAAACCATAAACCTTGAGCTTATTCTCTCTGACCTTGAGGTCGTAGAGCGAGCTATTGACAGAACTACAAAGGCGGCAAAGGCTGATAAAAAGCTTCTTGAAAAGCTTGCAGTTCTTGAAAAGGTAAAAGCCGCTCTTGCCGATGGCAAATGTGCGCGCGCAGTAGATCTTGATGCAGATGAGCTTGCTTGGATCGAGGAATCTCGACTTCTTACCTTGAAGCCTACTATCTACGCGGCTAATATCTCGGAAGATGAGGTTGGAGGAGAATACGTAAATAACGAGGGTTATAAGGCTCTTAAGGCTCATGCGGATTCCGAGGGCAGCGAGATAATCGCAGTCAGCGCACAGATAGAAGCAGAGCTTGCAACTCTTGACGGTGATGAGAAGGAGATGTTCTTATCCGATCTCGGTATCGAAGAATCCGGTCTTGATAAGCTTATAAAATCGAGTTATTCGCTTCTCGGCCTTATCAGTTTCCTTACAGCAGGACCGAAAGAAGTACGTGCCTGGACAATTAAAAAGGGCACGAAGGCTCCGGGCGCTGCCGGTAAGATACATACCGACTTTGAGCGCGGCTTCATTCGTGCCGAGGTTGTTGCTTTTGATGATTTGGTTAGAGAAGGCGACAGAAACAAGGTTAAAGAAAAAGGACTTCTTCGTTCGGAGGGCAAGGAATATGTCATGAAGGATGGAGACGTGGTTGAGTTCCTCTTCAACGTTTAATCTGCCGATAATTTTACATAACTTGGGTGTGAGTATATCTCGCACCCGTTTTTTTCGTGCTCTATATAATCTGCTTGGCTTATAAAAAGATTCTTGCTTCCGAAAATCATTTTCTTTATAGCGGTGTTATCTGCCTTGAAATAAACAGCTTTTTTATATTTTTCTCCAAAATCCCCAAACACTATAACATCGGAGATAGAAATAATTTCCTCTGCTAGTTGCCCGCTTGATGAATTTAACATTCCGGAAGAAATGTACGAGTAGGTTGTATTGTCATCATAGAAGTAGATAGCCGCTTTGGCAGTGCCTTCACCGTAAGGCTGGTGATATAACAGTGATATTTTGTAATCCGCGTGATTGATTCTTTCGGTGTATACGACTATCTTCGTAGAGAAGTCTTTTTGAAGCTTTGCTATTCTATTATATATTGTCGTCTCTTCTTCGTTTTCGGGAGTCGGGAGGTGGATTTCCGACGTTGGAATATTGGATAGCAATAGGTAGAGGTGCTCATATGATTTATATGAGTAATGCGTTAAAATGTATTTATCCAAACAAAAGACGTCGTGAGATTGAAGAAAATCAATACAATTATATCCCGTGCTTTTTGAATGTGCAGAGGCATTTATCAAACACGACTCTTGCTCGTCCATAATGAATATCATATCCTGTTTATCTTCGGACGAATAGATTACCGAATCTGTCTTTGCATATTGATTATGCATAATGAAGGCGATGGAAAGAACAATGCAAAAGACGGCTGTTATAAATGCTACTGTACGTTTTTTATTCTTTATCTCAATAACAATGAAAAGGAAGAAAATGGCTGTAAGAGAATAAGCGGCAATAACAAATAGCGGGTGTTGATTAGATACGTAAACATCCGGCGAAGAAAGCGAGTTTGCCATATCTGTGACAAGGCTAACTATGGGGCTTACCAGCATACCGATAGGTAAAAAAGTGCCAATTAACAGCGTGAGTGCGCCAAGATACATTATAAGTTGTATGGGTATTGCGAAAAGGGAAGTACTAATGGGAGAGATAACCGATATGCCGTTAAATTCTTCGATTGTAATCGGAAGAGTCGGTATTATTGCAAAAACAGAAAACAAGACTGAGGCTAAAACGGCTTTTAGAAATTTGGTAAGCTTATTTTCGCTTTTGATATTTCCTGCATATTCTGCGTATACTATCACTCCAAGCGTCGCAAATGCCGAAAGCCATAGCGAAATATCATATATTGCATACGGTGTCAATAGGCATATGATAAAAACAGAGATGCAAAGTGAGGTCACCGAATCGCTGTCACGGTCAAACAGATACAGTAAAGACGATAATATCATCATAAATCCCGCACGCATTATGGACACAGGGAAGCCTGTCAGAGACATATACAGGATCGTGAACACTATTGTAGTAATGACTCTTGCATTCTTAGGACACCTAAACACTTTTAGCAGTTTTTCGAGTCCCGCACCTAAAATAGCAAGGTGCATACCGCTAAGTGCAAGCATATGAGTTATTCCTATACGCTTGAAGTCGAGATAAAGATCATCAGATAGCATATCCCGCTCGCCAAGCAAGAGTGCGGAGATCATAGAACCGGTAGGGTAGTCCGAGAGCATTATTGCATGTCTTGCAATATTTTCGCGCATTCTGGAAAAATGACTTTCGATAGGTGCGGCTTCCTCTCCGACTACACAAAAATCGCTGATTTCCTCACAAGATGCAGACACACCCCTTGAATAAAGATATGTAGAATCATTAAAGCTTTCAAGCTCGCACTTGAATGAAATAACAGAGGCAACAGTCAGCTGCTCCGACTCTTCCGAGTCGAGATAAAGCGATAGCTTATAGCTTGTAAAGGGCTCGCCGTTTATATTATCGGTTTCAATAATATATCCCGCCGAATATGACGTTTGTCCTTGAATTTCTACTATTGTTGCCGTGATGCTTACTTCATCGTCAAAGCGGTTTGCAGCATAGAAATACCCATTAAAATAAAAGTGGGAAAACAGCATGGAGATAACTAAAGCTACGCCCGATGTCAGCAGTATGGTTTTTGGCGAATGAAGTATCAGACTGAAAAGATAAATGATTATAAAACCTATTGCAAAAATGGGAATCGTGTATTTGAAAAAAACATTTCCTCTGGTAAAAAAGACAAGACCGCCCAGCATAATACATAGTATTAAGCTGAGAGGTCTTTTGTCAAATAGCTTCATAATGCACCTTGAAATTAATTAATACTTATATTCGCATCCTTTTGGGATTACGAAATTAAAAGCGCCCGGAACAACTGAAAAATCAATATTTTTAGCTCCCTTGATTTCACCGTCGATGCATATCGGAATAGGTGCATCAAATTCCATTCTGAAGTGAGGAACCTGCCTGTGATGGAATACCTTCGCGGCAGCCTTTGATTCAAGATACGTTCCGTTTTTATACGATCCTACGAGCGATATAAACGTGAGTCTTGAAACCTTATCAATGGCGGTAACGTCGAGAAGTCCGTCTTGGAGATTGGCTCTCGGTGCTGCCTTAAATCCTCCACCGCAGAATTTTCCGTTTCCGATAGCGGTGAGGGTAAACTCTTTTTCTAGAATTTCGCCGTCATCAAATATTACGCGCATCTTTGTGCCGAATTTCTTGAAAAGGACAACGACTACGCCTAAAATATATGAAAGTCCCGGTGTTACAAGCTTTTTCCTCTTGAGCTTTTCCGCTTCCTTAACAACCGCGCAGTCAAAACCAATGTTTACCATATTTACACAGTAAGCATCGTTATATTTTATAAGGTCTAACTGTATGGTATCTCCGTCAAGCTGAGCGCTTATATCGGAAAAAAGACGTGTGTTAGTAAAGTTTCTTACGAAATCGTTTCCTGAACCGTTAGGAATAACTCCGAACTCCACGTTAGGGTTGGACGGAGCGCTGTTCGCAATCTCGTTGATCGTTCCGTCGCCGCCAATGCAGATGAATCTCTGCTTTTCGCTTGATATGCGGACCATCGACTTAACGTATTCGAGAGCGTCGCCCTGACACGTGGTGTAATAAATATGGTAGTTTAGTTGCCTTTTGGCACAAACTTCTTTAATAATTGGCTCGAGTTTTTTTTGCTTCGGACTGCTTCCCGACTTGGGATTTAATATAAAATGGTAAATCATAGGAAAATAACTTCCTCCAAAAAGCATCGAAATGGGTTACTCAATGCTCCTATTATAACAGATATAATATAATTTGTCAAGTTTTGGGGAAAAATAGATTGTTTTGTGGGGAGAAGGCGACTATTTTATTGCCTTTTTCTTGTTTTGAGAAGCGCTTATAATGAAGTCATGATATGCCTTCGCCGCTTGCTCGGTCTTGTTTTGACCGAACTCGTAGTATTTTCTTCCCTGAAGGTCACTTGGCAGATATACTTGTGTTACGTAGTCGTTTTCATAATCATGCGGGTATAGATATCCGTTGAACATTGGGCTCTGAAGATGCTCAGGCACAGTTATTCCATACCCTTGAGCTATATCCTCTAAAGCACGGTGATATGCCATGTATGCCGTGTTGGATTTAGGAGCGGTTGCTAAAATTGTCACTATATTTGCAAGAGGTATCGCAGCCTCCGGTAGTCCGATAGCCTTCGCGCTTTCTGTGCATGCATACGCAAGCGATGCAGCCATAGGATAAGCACATCCTATATCTTCGTTTGCTATAACGAGTATTCTTCTGCACGCAGAGAGCAGATCGCCGGAAGCGAGTATTTTAGCAAGGTAAAATATAGCAGCGTCAGGATCCGATCCTCTTATTGATTTTTGTAGACACGAGAGCAGGTCGTAGTGAACGTCGCCATCTCTATCGTAATGTCCTACAACTGTTGGTAAAAGTGCGCTTATCGCCTCGGATGTTATTTCCTTGTCTGTTATGTAAAAAGCGTTTTCCAAAACACCCAGGCTCATGCGCACGTCTCCGCCGCAGGCACGGGCAATCGAGGTCAAAACCTCATCGCTCGCGGTTTTGACAACAGAAAAATCATCACACAAAATCTTAAGCCCACGTTTCAAAGAGGGGATACAATCTGACGGAGTTACCGATTTGAACTCAAAAACAGAGGACCTGGATAACAGAGCGTTGTATACGCAATAATAAGGATTTTCCGTTGTCGAAGCGATGAGCGTTAGTTTTCCGTTTTCCATAAACTCCAGCATCGACTGCTGTTGCTTCTTATTGAAATACTGAATTTCGTCAAGATAAAGGAGTGTGCCGTTGCCCGAAAAAATATTATCTGTTGAGGATATTACGTCCTTTACGTCGGATAGCGATGCCGTTGTTGCGTTTAATTTATAAAGTTGCATGCCCGATTCGCGCGCTATAATATTAGCAACGGTGGTTTTACCTGTGCCGGGAGGACCGAAAAATATTAAGTTAGGTATGCGCCCGCTTGAAACCAAACGGCGCAGTATTCCTTTTTCTCCTACCAAATGCGACTGTCCCGCAATTTGATCGAATGTTTCGGGGCGCATTCTATCTGCAAGAGGTTTTATAGCCATTATCGTCACCTTTCTATGAGAGAGTGTCTGAATTTATTGCGGTAAGGTCTTGGAGCGCTTTTTTCAAAAGAGAATTTTCTTCACAGTTAAGCTCCGGGTCGTCGTTTATGATTTTTTTTGCGGCAGAAAAGGCAAGCTCAAACAAATCGTTGTCATCGCATTTTGCGGCAAACTTAAAATCGAAACCGCCGCTCTGCCTGATATTATTATCGGTATTCATTGAAAAGAAATCTCCGGGGCCTCTTAGCATAAGATCTTTTTCAGCAATTTCAAAGCCATCATAAGTGCTTTTCATTATATCCAGTCTTGCACCGGATTTTTCAGATGAAGAGTCTGAAACAAGCACACAGTAGGATTTTCTTTTTCCTCGTCCGACTCTGCCACGAAGCTGATGCAGCTGCGATAGACCGAATCGCTCGGCATTCTCAACTATCATAAGTGAGGCGTTTGGAACGTTTACACCGACCTCTATTACCGTGGTAGAAACCAAAACGTCCGTTTTTCCTTCGGCAAATGCGTTCATGATTTCATCCTTTTGCCCTGGCTTCATCTTACCGTGCAGAAGATCGACTCTTATATTTGGTAAGTCCTTTTTTAGCTGCTCGGAGTAATCTGTTGCATTTTTTAGATTTAATGCATCAGAGCGGAGAAGTCCCGTGTTGATTTTATCTGCAATTACTACGTTATCCTCCCCGTCCGATTCAATAGAAGGACAAACCACGTAGCATTGTCCACCGAGCGCCACCTGCTTTTCGATAAAATCATTAAGTCTTTGGCGATATCCCTCATCAACAACGTAGGTATCGACTCGACTGCGCCCCTTTGGCATATCGACAATTCTTGATACATCCAAATCGCCGTACATGGCAAGAGCGAGCGTTCTCGGAATAGGAGTAGCACTCATTACTAACAGGTGAGCGCTTTCCGATTTTTGCTTAAGCAGTGCTCGTTGATTTACTCCGAATCTATGCTGTTCATCGGTTATAACTAAGCCTAATTTGTTGAAATTGAGTTTTTCTGAAATGAGCGCATGAGTGCCGATAACTATGCTTGTTTCTCCGCGGCTTATGCTCTCGTATATTCTTCGTTTTTCTTTCTGTGAGGTAGAACCCAGTAGCAGCTCCACGCTTATTCCTAGAGGCTCTAGAAGCGTTTTCACGTCTTGATAGTGCTGTCTTGCCAGAATTTCTGTGGGAACCATAAGTGCGCTTTGGTACAAAGATTTTGCACAAATGTACATAGCAATGATGGCACAAATGGTTTTGCCGCAGCCTACGTCACCCACAAGTATGCGCGCCATCTGTGATATGCGTCCATCTTTTCCTATTACCGTATCGGAATAAATATCATTTACAGCTCGCTTTTGCGATGAAGTCAGCTCGTACGGTAAAAGGTCGGTTATGGGCTTAAGAGAGCAGGGGGAGAAGCGAACACCATCCCTGCGCTTTTTTTGAGCTGCTGAATATGAGATGCTAATACCAAAAAGCAGCATTTCATCAAAGGCTAGTCGCTTGAGCGCACTTTTAAGTGCCTGCTCCGACTCCGGAAAATGTGCGTTTTTAATTGCATATGTGAGCGTCGGCAGTGAATTGCCTAGTCTAATATTTTCAGGTAAATGATCTTTAATTTGAGGCAGAATGTGCGGTAGCGCGCTTTTTATAAGCTTGTCAACCTGTTTTGAAGAAAGGCCTTGCGTTGCTGGGTATATTGGTACAAAGTCGTCTAAAGGAACATCGGGAAGCAGTGGCTCGTACTTTGGATTTAACAGCTGCATTCTTCCTTTTGATATCGAAACCTTGCCGTAAAATCTAAATTCAAGTCCCAGATGAAATACGTCCTTTACAAACGGTGAATTGAAGAAAACAACTTCGACAGAGCCACTCTCGTCGTATGCTCTGAATTTAGAGATAGTAAATCCTCTTTTTATCGTGGCTGTTTTTACCTCGGTGGCTACGGTTAGTATGTATGATTGAGATGAAGATTCATTGAAGCTTGAAAGAGGGTGGACGTTTCCGCGAGGCTCGTATGCACGTGGGAAGAAGAAAATAAGGTCGCGAAGAGTTTTTATTCCCAGCCTTTCAAGCTGACTTGCGCGCGTCTTGCCTACTCCGGAAAGTACGTTTACAGAATCGGTAAGCAAAAGCAATCTTTCCATACGTTCTCCCTCCTTACGAAATATACTTATATATTACTATATTTTATTGCTTTTTGCAAGGAAAATAATAAAAAAATTGAAAAAAAGAGCAATTAGGACGAAATTTACAAAAAAATAAACTTTTTTTATTTACAAAATAATATTAATATGCTATAATATAATGAAAACTTGTCTTTAGACAATTTATTAACCGTTTGTGTAGCCGCTTTGGTCGGCAGAATGGAGATTGGAATGAAATTTAATTTGAGCGATAAACGTTCATATAAAAAAACGGTTTTGCTTTTATTTATATCTTCGCTTGCATTTTCAGCACTTACCATTCTTTTTGGTGAGTTGGTTTTGCCGCTTGGTGCTGCCGCTTTAGGAATGCTTATGCTTGTTGAAGAAAAGAAACGCCCTCTTTCTTCGGTTGCCGCAGCGGTTGCCGTTGCTTTATCATTTATACCCGGAAGCTTTCCGTCATCTCTCGGAATAGGTTTGGTTCTTTGTGCTCTGGCTTTGTTTTTTGCGGGTAAAGCTTTTATTACGAAGTGCGATACAGCCATTGTTTTAACAACGATTGTATCCTGCGTGATGATTTTTTCGGTTTTCTTTTTTGTATTCAAGATTACAGGCGATTATTCGTTTAATGCTGCCCTTAATCATATGGAGCATTTTTATCTTGAGTTCAGACAAGAGCTTGCAGAGCAGATGATTATATCGTATTCTGCAATTCCGGAGATAAGAGAGCTTGCGCTTACCGAGGATGTCGTACTTAAGTTGATTGACGAGATTATGAATTACACCATATCCCTGGTGCTTGTAGCCGCGTTCTTCATTTCCGGAGCCACACTCAAATTGTTTACGCTGATTATGTCGTGGTTGCATGATAAGCCAAGCGAGATTAAGGGATGGCGCTTTGTTACTCCTTCGGTTTTTGCTTATTTCTACATTGCTTTGTTTTTAGCTTCGTCACTTGTTATGGGCGACGGGATCGTAGAAATTGCTATCCTTAATCTTTCAAATTTATTTATGTTCGTTTACGCTTACGTTGGCCTCAAGAGTGTTTATGCGATGCTACGTTCAAAAAAGAGTGCGGTATTTTCTTCCGTAGTCTTAACTGTCGCTTTATTCACGTTTTTCGGCTTCGCGCTTAATGTTTTATCCGTTGTCGGTGTTGTATCTACCGTGAGGTATAATAAATCACAAGCAGGAAACAGCGGTACAGGCAATGATTTTACCGGTGTATAAGGAGATTGTTAAATGAAAAAAGAAAACAAAAACAGTATACTTAATATACCTTACGCATCTAGGCTCGAGGTAGTTCTGTATATCGCGCTTGCGTGCTTTAATATTGTGCTTGTGTCGGTTTTGATGAATGCTTTTGACATTCCGGCGGTTTTGCCGGCAGTGTTTGTTGCGCTTCTGTATCTTGCCGAGGTTGCGTTCATTGGCTATAAGAGAGTCTCTAAGCTTTACTTCGTACCAAAGAAGAATATTCACGAGCTATTGTCCGAGGAGGGCAGCGTAGTTTTCAAAAACACGGTTGCTCCCGTTGTCGCTTTTGACTCCTTTGGAACTATACTCTGGTATAACGATGCCATGCGCGAGGCACTCGATTCTTATGAAAATTACGTTTCCCGAAATATAACTTCGCTTTTCGGAATATCTCCCGAGGAGGTTTCGGCAGGTGACGTTACGGTAACGGTTGGGTCTTCTATTTATCGCGTTGAGGGCTTTGTGGTTTCTGAAAAAAATGACGGACTTTATTTAGCACTTTTGAATGATATCACCCGTCTTACCGAAACGGAACGAAAGTATATAGACGAAAAGGTTGCCGTTGCATACATTGCCATTGATAACGTGGAGGATATTTTGCAGTATGTTCACGATAAGTTTGCCGATGCCGTAACAAGTATTGACGAGAAGCTTAAGGCGTGGGCAGCTTCTATGAACGGTATCATCAAATCCTATGATAATGATAAATATATCATGCTTTTTGATTCCGCTTATCTTGATAAATGTATCGAGAATAGGTTTTCTATTCTTGATGATATAAGGGATTCCAGAGTAGGCGACGGCGTTTCCATAACCGTATCCATCGGTGTTTCAAGAAGCCGTGACACTCTGAAGGATCGCGAGCTTGATGCAAGAGATGCTATTGATATGGCACTTGCGCGCGGAGGCGACCAGGCGGTATATAAATCCGAGGACGGAACCGAGTATTACGGCGGACGTACCAAGACTATATACAAGCGTTCCAACATTCGTTCCAGAGCCTTTTCAACTCAGCTTGCATCTCTTATGGCGCGTTCGGACAACGTTATAATAATGGGCCACAGATACGGTGATTTTGACTCGTTCGGTTCATCTGTCGGTGTTGCCAGACTTGCTATGCTTTGCGGAGTTAAGGCCAATATCGCAGTTGATTTACATGATAGAAATTTGCGCCCCTGTATAGAAATGATGCAGCATACAGACCTTTATTCGGAGCTTTTTGTAGACAATGCGGATGCGCTTGATTTGCTGGGTCCTGATACCTTGGTAATTTTAGTGGATCATGGCACCACGGCAAGATCTCAGTTTGCCGATATTGCATCAAAGGCGGAGGCAATAGCCGTTATAGATCACCACAGACAGACGGACAACTCTTCGTCAAAGCTCAAGCTTTCGTATATTGAGCCGTCAGCA
>JAZOAA010000055.1:0-8799 GCA_045595265.1 Eubacteriales bacterium | reverse complement strand
CTTCCTAAGCCCGCTTGGCCTCCGACTTGGTGCCGCGGGCGCGGACGTAGGCGCAGGCCAGAGGATTCTCATCCAGACCTTCCACATCCTCCACGAAGCAGGCCTTCTTCAGCTCAGGGCTGAGGGGAGTGCCAACGGCAGCGGAGGTGGGAGAAACGTGCTTAAAGGAGGTGACTGCGGGAAGTCCGTGAGCAATTTTTAATTCCTTGACGAGCTGCCAGGAGTTGAAGGCATCGAGGAAGTTGATATATCCGGGACGTCCGTTCAAAATCTCGATAGGAAGCTCCGTGCCGTCGTGCATAAAAATTTTAGCAGGCTTCTGATTAGGGTTACAGCCGTATTTAAGTTCAAATTCTTTCATTTTTCTGTCACCTCACGCATTTTTATTTACAATTCTGGTTTCTGTTTCGCCCGAAGCTATGTCGATATAGCGAACGAAGAGAGAAACCTTGTTATCTTCATTAAGATTTGTCCAGATAAGGTCGGTAAGAGCGTCAATATCCACGTCGGGAAGAGTGAGAGTCTTTGGCTCGCCCTCAAAGGAAGGAAGAGGATTGCCGTCACAGTTGTAGGTGTGGATAAACTTCGCAACACCTGCCTTGGGGTTAGAGTAAGCGTAGGTAAATCTCTCGCAAGAGGAGTCGTCACCCTCGGCAGACTTGAGAATAGACATAGCAAAGTTCATATCACAGCACTCACGTCTGATAATACCCGAAATTCTGGGAGTGAAGTTAGGCTTATCGTCCTCAAACTCACGGGTGCGCAGCGCCTGCTCGAAGGTCATCTGCTTATCCATAAGCTCGTAGATAGTATCGGTCTGGTCGCCGTTCGTAACTATCGTTTTATTACCGAGGACTCTTACGGGATAGTAGATTATAAGATGGGGGTCAACCATTTTAGACTCGTCGTACGCCTTGGTTCTCATGTTTTCACCCTCGGCGACGAAAACTCTGTTACGGCTATTTACGCTTCTGCCCATAATGAAATATGCAGCCACCGCCTTCTTGCCGTCGCAGGACTTACCTATTATAATACCTCTGCCGTGGTAGGCAAGAGAGTTAAGCTCTTCCTTAATTGTGGATATTTTCATTTTTATTCTCCTTTTATGTAGACCTTGTTGTTTTCAACACTGATTTTGCCGTCGCAGAACAGTCCGACAGCTTTCGGAAGTATTTTCCACTCGGCTTCTTCCATAATTCTCCTCTGAAGCGTTTCGGGAGTGTCATCTTCCTTAACCTCTACCGCCTTTTGAAGCACTATGGGACCTGCGTCGCACTCGGGGGTTACGATATGCACCGTTGCGCCAGAAACCTTAACGCCCTTCTCCAGCGCTGCCTCGTGTACGTGAAGTCCGTAATAGCCCTTACCGCAGAAGGAGGGAATAAGCGCGGGGTGAACGTTTAATATTCTGTTCGGGAAGGCGTTATATACCTGCTCGTCGATTATGGTAAGGAAGCCTGCAAGAACCACAAGGTCAATGCCCTCTGCCACCATTTCATCAGCAAGTGCCTTGGAATAATCGGCTATCGTTTCATAGTCGCGTCTTGAAAGCACTCTGCCCTCAATACCTGCGTTTTTCGCTCTCTCAAGAGCGTAAACACCCGGCTTTGAAGCAATTACGAGAGTGATTTCGCCGCAGCCAAGCTCACCTCTGCCCTGCGCGTCTATAAGAGCCTGAAGGTTTGTTCCGCCGCCCGAAACGAGAACGGCAATTTTCTTCTTTAGCATAAGATTACGCCCTCGTCGGACTCAATGACTTCACCGAGAAGGTAAGCGTCGTCACCGTTTGCGCGGAGGGTTTCGATAGCCGTGTCGGCATCAGCCTTATCAACCACAACTATCATACCTACACCCATATTGAAGGTGTTATACATATCCCTCTCGGGAATATTTCCGGTCTTTGCGATAAGGTCGAAGATGGGAAGAACCTTAACGTCTGCCTTATTTATCTTCGCACCGAGACCGTCGGGGAAGCTACGGGGAATATTCTCGTAAAATCCGCCGCCTGTGATGTGGGAAATGCCCTTAACGGCTACCTTGCTAAGAAGGGCGAGAATGGATTTTACATAAATTCTTGTGGGAGTGAGAAGCGCCTCGCCTACGGTTCTTCCGCCGAGTTCCTCGCGCGCTATGTAAAGCTCGGGGGGATTATTATCAATGTTAAATACCTTACGGCAAAGCGAGAAGCCGTTTGAGTGAATACCCGTCGAAGGAAGCGCGATAATAACGTCGCCCGCCTTCATAGTTTTGTTATCAATAATCTTCTTTTTATCAACTATACCGACAGCAAAGCCTGCAAGGTCGTAATCGTCTACGGGCATAAGACCGGGATGCTCCGCGGTCTCACCACCGATGAGTGCCGCTCCCGACTGAACGCAGCCCTCGGCAACGCCCGAAACTATGGAAGCGATTTTTTCGGGGTAGTTCTTACCGCAAGCGATGTAATCAAGGAAGAAGAGGGGCTTTGCACCGCAGCAGATAATGTCGTTTACACACATTGCAACGGCGTCAATACCAATGGTGTCGTGCTTATCCATAAGCTGAGCAAGCTTAACCTTGGTTCCGCAACCGTCAGTACCCGAAACGAGAACGGGCTCTTCCATACCGGTAGGAAGCCCGAAGCAGCCGCCAAAGCCGCCAACGTCATCAAGGCAGCCCTCGTTACGAGTTCTGGCGATATGCGCCTTCATAAGCTCAACAGCCTTATAGCCCGCGGTGATGTCAACGCCCGCCGCAGCGTAGCTTTCAGATCTTGAATTTTTCACTTTCTAATTCTCACTTTCACTTTTTATTTTCGGAAATTTTATTATCGTATTTATTTTCGTACTTCTTAGGAATTTCGGTAGGATACTTGCCGTCAAAGCATGCCGTGCAGTATCCGCCCGACGTACCCGACTTACATATCTCGGTAACGTCCTCAAGGCGAAGATAGCCGAGAGAATCAGCACCGGTTATTTTAGTTATCTCCTCGGTCGTGTGGTTGCAGGCAATAAGCGAATCCTTCGAATCGATGTCCGTTCCGTAGTAGCAGGGATTGATAAACGCGGGAGCGGAGGAACGAAGATGCACCTCTTTTGCTCCGGCGCTCTTAAGGAGCTTAACCAGCTTTGCGCACGTTGTGCCTCTTACAATCGAATCGTCTACGAGAACGACTCTCTTGCCCTCAACCGTATCTCTTACGGGATTGAGCTTTATTTTTACCTTATCCTCTCTCACGTCCTGCCCGGGAGCAATGAAGGTTCTGCCAATGTATTTATTCTTAATAAGTCCTATGCCGTACGGTATGCCCGACTCCTGTGCGTAGCCTATTGCCGCGTCAAGTCCCGAGTCAGGAACGCCGACAACGATATCCGCTTCAACGGGATGCGCCTTCGCAAGCAGCTTTCCTGCCTTGCGTCTTGCTTTATGAACCGCGCAGCCGGCAATAGAAGAGTCCGGTCTTGCGGTGTAGATATATTCGAAAATACAAAGACTTTCTTTACATTCGCCGCAGTGGTCGCGAAGCGATTTTACAGAACCGCCTTGGAAAACGATTATCTCACCGGGGTCCAGCTCGCGGATAAGAGTTGCTCCGACGGAATCAAGCGCGCAGGTTTCATCAGCTATAACGTACTGTCCGTCCTCGCGCTGACCGTAGCAGAGAGGGTGCAGACCGTATCTGTCCCTTGCCGCTATCATCTTCTGAGGCGACATAAGAAGCAAGCAAAGACCGCCTGAAAATTTATCCATCGCCCTCGAAACCGCGACCTCGATAGAAGGAGCTGAAAGGCGCTCCTTGGTTATAACGCAGGAAACCACCTCTGCGTCAATCGTCGTATGGAAAATATGTCCTTCAAGCTCAAGCTCGCGCTTAAGCTCCGAGGAGTTTGAAAGCGCGCCCGACGTCGCAATAGCCATTCTGCCCTTGACGTGATTGACGACTACCGGCTCCGCGTTCACTCTGTCCTTGGTGCCGAGAGTTCCGTACCTGACGTGACCGAGCGCCATATTACCATGACCGAGTCTGTCCAGTGACTCACGGTCAAAAACCTCGTCAACAAGACCCGAATCCTTATGAGTGGTGAAAACTCCGTCATCGTTTACAACTATTCCCGCGCTCTCCTGTCCTCTGTGCTGAAGAGAGAAGAGACCGTAATATACGCTTGATGCAACGTTGCATCTTTCGTTTCCGATTATTCCGAATACTGCCATAAAAACTCCTTATTTACCAAGAAAAATCACACGTTATATTTTTCTTCAACGGCACGGTTCTTTTCAAGAACCAGACTTGCCGCCTCTTTTCTCTTCGTCTCAAGCTTCTCGGCGAGGATATCGTCGGAGAGAGCAAGTATCTCTGCCGCGAGATGCGCCGCGTTTGCCGCACCGTCGATAGCAACCGTCGCAACCGGAATGCCAGAGGGCATCTGAACGGTGGACCAGAGAGCGTCAACACCGCCCGTATTCTTACAGGAGATGGGAATACCGATAACGGGAAGCGTAGTATTAGCGGCAACAGCACCGGCAAGATGCGCTGCCATACCTGCTGCGGCAATCATAACGCCAAAGCCGTTTGCGCGAGCGCCCTTCACGAACTCGGCAGCCTCCGCGGGAGTTCTGTGCGCTGAATAAACGTGTACTTCAAACGGAATACCGTAATCGCGAAGCACGTTTATGCCCTTTTCAACGATGGGAAGGTCGCTGTCACTACCCATCAAAATACCAACTTTTTTCATATTCACACTCCTTAAAATAAAATTAAAATATAAAGGGGCAGACCTACCCCGTGTATAAAGGTAGCTCTGCCCAGACGGTCGACAATAAATACGATTTTTGCTTCCTTGCGGTTGATTCCGCATTCCGTCAGTCACAAAAACCCTTACCGACATATATTTTATCACATAAATATAATAGATGTCAATAGTTTTGCGCGCGTTTAGCATCGAAAAAAGTTGAATAAATGTTAAATTCAATTTAGTCAATATATACAAATGATTAAAAAAGCTTAACAAGGAATACCTCGTATTCGCCAGCCGAAATTATTATTTTCGATCCGACGACGGAGACGTTGTCTGCTCTGTACGCCGTACACGCCCCTCGCTCTGCCGTTTGCGAGAGCTTAGTAACGCTGCAGGTCTTATACGGAGAATTTTTAAGCACTATCTCAAGCTTTCCTCTGTAATTTCTCACGGCAACGAGTATCGCGCCCTCTTTACCGTTTGATGCGGCAAGGGTATACAGCTCCTTGCGGAAATCGGCTGTTGTTTCTGCCGCTGTGCCAATGCGGTAAAGCTCTGAAAACGCAACGGCTACCTCGTAAGACGCGTAATGCCTGTGCGTTATTCTGTCATCAACGGAAAAAAGCGCGTTTTCGGGCGAATATGCATCCGTCGAGGAATAAATCATCATATCGAGAGCACTTTTCTGCGCAAGTATCAAAGATGCGCACAGCTCCGAGGCTATTCCCTCCTTTAAGCACAGAGGAGCGCCCCTCGACTGCGAATTATACGAGCATATAATGCTTCTGGTGCGCTTAAAGCCTGCTGTATCAAGGTAGGCTCTGGCATACTTTGCGTGCATTGAAAGCTCCTCGGGGCTTGAGGTGTGGCATCTCCACGTAAAGAAATCAAGAGGCGCTGCGGTCTCTTCCTTACTTATGTATGAGAGAAAGCTCTGCATATAAGGTACGTAGCCCTTCATCTGCTCCGTGGCGTCTATGCGGTTCAATGCGTAAAATCCGCCCGCGCCGTATGCTCCTATCTTAAGCTTCGGAAAGCGCTCGCGCAGATGGTTTGATACCACTCTGTAAAGCTCGAAATATTCTTCTCTCGAATCGGCAAAGCCCTCGGGCGTATCGGGAGAGGACCATATCTCAACGTGCTTTATCCCCCACTTAAATCCGTTTGCCCACGCTTCGTTATAGTGCATAAGTATATGCTCGCAAATCCTTGCCCACTTATGCTTGTCCTCGGGACATTTTACGTAAAGCTTTCTTGAATACGGCTCTGCAGCCTCTCCAAAGCAATAAAATATCTCGGCTCCAACGTTCTTTACCGATGCAAGATAGAGGTCTGTCGGGAGAAAGTTATAAGACTCCTCGAGCATCTCGTCGGCATTCGGGTCGGGAAATACCGAATGTACGTTCAAAAACTGATTATAGCCGTAATCGGCACGCGCAGCTCCCACTCTGACAGCGGGAACTCGCATACGCGCAAATTCCTCCGAAAAATCATGCTCTAAGCCTGCTCCGCCCGAGCGTGGAGCACCGTTTACTGCAAAAAGCGGCTTAATTCTTCCGCATCTCTTCTCAAAATCAACAGTTACACTTTTACTCTGCATTTTTTACCGTCCTGTTTTTCTACATAATATTGTAGCAATTTTCAAGATAAATGTCAATAGCAAAGCGCACGCATATATTTGTCTTTTTTCGAGCTTTACCGAAATAAAATTTCCCATAAATATGCAATTTTTAGCCGTGATAGCACCGAATTTTTGTGAAAAATGCGATTTTTTGAAATTTTTGGATTTTTTTTCGAAAAAATATGTACAATCAAAAAAAAATGTGCTAAAATGTAAGAGTAATTTTTTCACCGAATGGGGTAAAAGGAGAATCTTCTTATGAAATTGGTTTACAAAGGCAAAACTAAAGACGTTTATTCACTTGAAAACGGCAACGTCCTTCTCAAATTCAAGGACGACTGCACCGGCAAGGACGGAGTTTTCGATCCGGGTGAAAATTCCGTTGGTCTTACCATCGACGGTATCGGAAAGGCTAATCTTCAGTCTTCGGTTTATTACTTCGAGCTTTGCAAGAAGGCCGGAATCAAGACTCACTACGTAAGCGCCGATATCGAAAACGCTACTATGGAGGTTCTTCCCGCGGAGTGCTTCGGTAAAGAGCTTGGCGGCGGCGGACTTGAGGTTATATGCCGTCTTGCCGCAACGGGCAGCTTCATTCGCAGATACGGCGAGTATATCAAGGACGGAACTCCTCTTGAGGGCGGATACGTTGAGTGCACCTTCAAAAACGACGAGAAGGGCGACCCCCTTGTTACAGGCGAGGGACTCGTTGCTCTTAAGGTTATGACGGCAGAGATGTTTGAGAGCCTCAAGGCGCAGACGCTCGCTATTACCAAAATCGTTGCAGACGACCTTAAGACTATAGGCCTTGACCTTTGGGATATCAAGTTTGAGTTCGGCTACAACAACGGTGAGGTTATCCTTATCGACGAAATAGCTTCCGGTAACATGAGAGTATACAAGGACGGCGTTATCGTTACTCCCACCGAGCTTACAAAGCTTATTAACAACAGATAAAAGGGGCTGACATATTTGGTAAAACCGAAAAAGTCCGAAGGAACAAAAAGAAAAACTCGAATTAGGCAAAAGCCGTAAAAAGAGGAAGCAATGTGGTTGAAATCCTGCGGATTTCTTCATTTTAATGGACTTTTTCTATCGTCGTTTGCTGAACTCTCGCTGTATGTTTATACAGCTTCGGTCGCAAACACCGATTTTTCCTCAAATCTGCCTACCCCCTATCAAACTAAAGCAGGCTGTCTCAAGTTTCGCATTCGAGACAGCCTGCTTTTTGTATACATATATTTACATTTAGCGTTTTTCTCTCTGTGAAACGTCCGATTTATCTAATTCAACGATTTGTTGATTGACAAATCGGCGAGTTGTATGCTATACTGCATTAATAAAGCTTTTTTGAATGAGATGAGGTGTTCTTATGGCAAGGATAAAGAAGCATAACGGCAGACCCGCCATATTCATTGACGGTGTACCCTACCCGCCTATGATGGCTACGATTAGAACGAGGGTTGACAGAGTCGGAATAGACTTTGACGAAGGGTATTTTCGCTCTCTCGGCAAGGCGGGAATAAAGATATACTTTTTGATTTGCGATACGCTCGACCTCTACCCCGAGGCGTTTGAGATGTTTGACAAGGAGGCAAGGCTGCTGCTTGATGCCGTGCCGGACGCTTACATAATCCCAAGAATAGGTATGCACCCGACAAACGAGTGGATAAGGAACAATCCCGATGAGTGCGTAAAATATTCGGACGGCGAGAGTCCACCCGTTCATCTTTTCTCAGAGTCGTATGAGACAGACCTGCCCGCGCACTACTCGCTCGCCTCTGAAAAATGGCGTAAAGAGAGGTCGGAGGCTCTTAAGGCTACGATTCTTAAAATTAGGAAGCAGCCATATTCCGACAGGATAATAGGTTACTTTCTTGCTGCGGGCGGCACTTCCGAATGGTATTATATGCTGCCTGTAATTGACGACGAAAAGGGACGCACGCTGGGATACAGCAAGGCGTTTAAGCGCGAATTTTCTAAATATCTTACCGAAAAATACGGCACTGACGAAAGCCTTCAAGCTCATTGGAAAAATCCAAAGGCTACGCTTAAAGACCCGCCCATTCCCGAGTACGAAAAGCACTATTTCACGGACACGGTAGACAGAGATTCTACCATTCCGAAAATAAGAATGTATGCAAATACGAAAACTCCGCCATCGCCTGAAAACGGCTTTAATTTCGGCTCTTTTCCCGATTTTGACGTGGCGTGCGACGTATACGACTTTTACCGCGCGTGGAACATCGCGACGGCAGACTCGGTGCTTGCATTCGCAAAAGCTATAAAAGAGGTTGACCCCGAATATCTCGTGGGAGCTTTTTACGGCTCGCAGGGCTGCATAAACCACGTTTTCTCAAGCTCCTCGGGCGGAAACGTCAAGGTTCTTGAGAGCGAGTACATTGATTTTCTCGCCGCTCCCGGAGTTTACGAGAACCGACTGCCCGGCGGCTGCACGGGTCA
>JAZOAA010000054.1:0-8771 GCA_045595265.1 Eubacteriales bacterium | reverse complement strand
ATTTTTAATATTTTTTTCTTTTTAATTAAAATTAATTCTTGAATTATTTGTTTTTGAAAAATATGCAAAAAAAGAAAAAAAGGGGTTGATTTTTTTCGCTTTTTATGATATACTGTTAGCCGTGAATTTAATACGCTTATCAAGAGTGGCGGAGGGACTGGCCCTGTGAAGCCCGGCAACCTGTGTTTTATAAGGTGCTAATTCCTGAGAGATGAGTTTTTACTTTGTGCTCGGGATAAGGTTTCAGACCCGAGTTTTTTGTTTGATGCGAGCGTAATTTTAGAAAGGATTTGTAAAATGAAGAAGGTACTCTTTACCTCCGAGTCGGTGACGGAAGGACATCCCGACAAAATTTGTGATAAAATTTCAGATGCTATACTTGATGCCATGCTTTCAGAGGATCCTGATAGCCGTGTAGCTTGCGAGAGCTTCGCTACAACGGGTATAATTACCGTTATGGGCGAGATAACCACAAAGTCAAAGGTAGATATTCAAAAAATCGTAAGAGATACCGTGGCAGAGATAGGATACGACAGAGCAAAGTACGGATTTGATGCTACTACCTGCGCCGTTATAAGCTCCATACATGAGCAGTCTGCCGACATAGCCCTCGGTGTAGATAAGTGCCTCGAAGCTAAAGAAGGAGATATCTCCGATGAGCTCAACACCGGTGCAGGTGACCAGGGACTTATGTTCGGTTATGCTTGTAATGAAACACCTGAGCTTATGCCTCTTCCCATTTCTCTTGCTCATAAGCTCGCAAAGAAGCTTACCGAGGTTCGTAAGTCCGGTGTGCTTTCTTATCTTCGTCCTGATGGAAAAACACAGGTTACGGTTGAGTACGTTGACGGCATTCCCAGCAGAATTGATACTATCGTTATATCATCGCAGCACAGTCCCGAAATCGACATGGCAACTATGCGTAAGGATATTATCGATAAGGTTATCCTTCCCACCGTGCCTAAAGAGCTTATGGACGGCAAGCTTAATATTTTCGTAAACCCCACCGGCAGATTTGTTATCGGTGGGCCGCAGGGCGACACCGGACTTACCGGACGCAAGATAATAGTTGATACATACGGCGGATATTCACGTCACGGCGGCGGTGCATTTTCAGGAAAGGATCCTACCAAGGTTGACCGCAGCGCATCTTATGCCGCAAGATATATTGCCAAAAACGTTGTCAAGGCAGGTCTTGCAGAGAAATGTGAGGTTCAGATCGCCTATGCCATAGGCGTAGCTAAGCCCGTTTCCATAATGGTCGATACATTTGGAACTGCAAAAGTCGCTGAAGAAAAGATTTCTTCGGCAGTAGACAAGCTTGTAGATCTTCGTCCCGCAGCAATAATTAAAAAATTTGAACTTAAGAAGCCTATTTACAAGCAGCTCGCAGCCTACGGCCACATGGGCAGAGAAGAGCTGGGTGTGAAATGGGAAGAATGTGATATCGCGGACAAGCTTCGCGAGCTTTGCATGTAATTTTCAAAAAAAGAGGGGTTGTTTAACGCGGCCTCTCTTTTTGTATCAAAGTTGTTTTTTTACACTTGAAAATGATTTTTACAAGTGGTATAATAGTATTGAAAAATAATCAGAGGACAAACAAATGAGCGCTCTCAAAAAAACGGAAGAGATACGCGGTACTATCGAAAACGTTATTTACAGAAACGAAAATAACGACTATACCGTGTTAGAAATATCTGATGCCGACGCCAATCTCATAACGGCGGTCGGTATTATTCCTATGGCTTTTGAAGGTGAGCGCGTGGTTCTCAGAGGAACGTATTCTTTTCATAAGGAGTTCGGCAGGCAGTTTTGCTTTGAATCGTTTGAGAAGAGTATGCCCGAAGATGTCGACGGAATTCTTCAATACCTGTCCTCAAGAAGCGTCAAGGGGGTAGGACCTGTTACCGCCTTGAAAATCGTAAACAAATTCGGCTCCGAGTCGTTTGACGTTATAGAAAATCATCCCGAGTGGCTTGCGGATATCCCGGGAATAACGATGAAGAAAGCGGCAGCGATTTCCGAGTCGTTCAGAGAACAGACGGGCATCAGAGGTGTTATGATGCTTTGCGGCGGCGTTATGTCCGGTGTTGAAGCATCCAGAGTTTATAAAAAGCTCGGTGTGGCCGCGGTTGGCATTCTTCGCGAAAATCCGTATTTACTTTGCGAGGGCGAGTTCGGAATATCCTTTGATAAAACAGATGCTATTGCCAAAGCTTTGGATATACCAGCTGATTCCAAGGAGCGAATCATCAGCGGAGTAAAATACGTCTTGTCATATAATGCTGTATCCGCCGGACATACTTGCTTGCCCGAGGACGTACTCATCAAGAGCTCTTGTGAGCTTTTGGGTCTTAGTTCCGAAGCGGTCAAGACTGCTGTTGACGAGGCTTTGGATAACGCAGAGCTTGCATCGGTAACCATCGGCGAAGATACCTTCATTATGACAAACGAGGTCGCGGAGGATGAAGATTATATTGCGAAAAAGATAACCTTACTTTCGGAAAACGCGGATGCTTTCGGAGTTACCGAAATATCAGCATTGCTCGAGAAGGTAGAGCTTGCGCTGGGATTGACCTTCGCCCCTCTTCAAAGAGAGGCGATAGCGGCATCATTGGGATGTGGGGTTATGGTTTTAACAGGCGGTCCCGGTACGGGAAAAACCACGGTCATAAAGGCTATGCTTTCCATATTCCGAAGCGTGGGTATGAAGGTTGCGCTTGCCGCACCTACGGGCAGAGCGGCAAAAAGAATGAGCGAAGCAACGGGTGAAGAAGCAAAAACGGTTCACCGTATGCTCGAGATGGAGCGCGACCATATAGGAGAAACGCGCTTTTACAGAAACGAGCGCGCTCCACTCTCCGAGGGCGTTGTCATAGTTGACGAGGCGTCAATGCTGGATCTTTCGTTGTTTGCAGCACTGCTCCGCGCGCTTAAACGCGGTGCGAGGCTCATTCTTATAGGAGATTCAGACCAGCTTCCCAGCGTCGGAGCGGGAAACGTGCTCGCTGATGTTATCAGCACCGAGCGTATTAAGACCGTTCGCCTGACCGAAATTTTCAGACAGTCTAAGCAAAGCTTGATAGTAACAAACGCGCACAGAATTAACGAGGGCAACTCTCCAACACTTTCTGCAACAGATAACGATTTCTTCTTTGTAAGACGCGAGGTTGATACCGATATCCCCGAAACGATAGCATCGCTCATAACCGAAAGGCTGCCGAGAAGCTACGGTCGTGAGATACGTGATATGATACAGGTCGTAACTCCTTCAAAAAAAGGTGTTGGCGGCGTAGAAAACCTTAACACAGTTTTACAAGAGAAAATCAACCCTCCCGCCACGTTCAAAAAAGAAAAGCAGGCACACGGTATTGTTTTCAGAGAAGGCGACAGGGTGATGCAGATAACCAACGACTACGATATAGAGTGGGAGAAGAATGGCATCGACGGCTCCGGACTTTTCAACGGTGATATCGGAGTGATAGAAAACATCTATATCGCGGAGGAATATATGAGCATCAGATTTGACGACAGAGTGGCAAAGTATTCCTTTGATCTTCTCGACGAGCTTGAGCTTGCTTATGCTATAACAGTACACAAAAGTCAGGGAAGTGAATATCCTGTTGTTATAATGCCTATGTATTATTGCGCGCCAATGCTGATGACTAGAAATTTATTTTACACGGCAGTAACCCGCGCTAAAAAAATGGTTATCCTTGTTGGAAAAAGCGATATTCCGTCAAAAATGGTCGCAAATAACAACGAAGTTCTGCGATATACCACTCTTAAACATAAAATTTTCGCTTATTACTAATTTAATTTCAAAATACTATTGAATTTTTTGTTGAAATATAGTATAATGTAATTTGAATTGGAATTGCTATTTTCAATTTTGTAAAGATTTCAGAAAGGACGAACGGAGCATGCTGACTAAAATCGGTCTTGATCTCGGGTATGCGAATATCACGCTTAGTGATAGTGCTGCCGCTATTTATCGCGAGCCGTCAATTGCGCTTGTAGATAAAGAGAACCGTAGAATAATCGCTGTCGGCGATGACGCTGTTTCCGGTTTTGACGGTGGCGAGCGCACCGTGCTTGTGCGTCCTTTTAAGAACGGAATGCTCTTTGATCACAAAATTACTCAAAGCGTAATCACCAACGCAATGCGCGCTGTAAACACCGGTGACAGAATTAGATGTATGCTCGGTGTTCCCGCTGATTTTACACCGAAGGATGAGAAGGAGTTGTTCACTATGCTGGGCTCCGCTGGTGTTTCTGATTGTTATACCGTCAGCCGAGCAGCAGCCGCTCTGATTGGTGCGGGCTATTCTCCTACGATGAGCGTGATATCCGTTAACGTAGGCGCGTCGAGAACCGAGATCGCTGTTTTTGATAGCGGTACTTTGGCGCAGTCCGTAAGCGTTGCGGTAGGAGGCGAGGATTTTGATAAAGTTGTTAAGCAGTATATTTTAGATCGAGGAGACGTGAATGTTTCTCTCTCCGTTGCCAAGGCAATTAAGGAGCGCCTCGGTTCAGTCTGGACGGGCAGGGAAGCAGAAAGTGTAGAGATCGAAGGAACGCTCTCGCTTACGGGCAACAAGGTTCGTATGTTCGTATCCTCTGAGGATATCGTCGGTGTTTTCGAAAAGCCGTTACATATGTTACTTATGGCGGTTGCCGATGTTATAAAAAAGATACCTCTCGATCATGTTGAAAAAACGTTTGAGAACGGTATAGTTCTTACGGGCGGCGGCGCAATGCTCTACGGTCTGGATATGATGATGAACAAGGTGCTTGGAGTACCGGTTACTCAACCCCGTGATGCTATCGATAGTGTTGCAAAAGGACTTTCAAGGATAAACAACTTCGTTCCTATTAAAGCTCATGCAACGAATAAAAATATCACGTCCCAGCTTGCTAAATATTACGAAAATAATAAAAGTTAAATTAAATTGAGAGGGTGTTATAAATGAAAAAGACTACTGAAAATAAAGGTGCAAAGAAATATTCTATGTTTGCGAGAGTTATGGCAGGTTTTCTTGCCTTCTTAATGCTCTTTAGCGTAATCGCTACCGTGCTTATCGTTCTTGCTCAAATGTAAAAAAGTACATATTATTCGTCTGAAATCTGCGCTTGTAAAAAGCGCAGATTTTTTTATTTACTATTCATGCTTGAACTAATGTGTCAACATTGGTATATCGAAAGAGGGAGATTCTTACAGGATATACGATTATCATACGGATTCTTTGACAAATGAGATGTCAAAGAGCGACGTAAGCGGTATTTTGCGCTCTTATAACGGGGAAAAGCTCAAGGTGTTTGAGGCAGGAAGGGCGCAAAAGGCGGCTATTGAGGAAATGCAAAAGCAAGCTGCCGAGATAGATACCTATGCCAGGGCGAATATCAAGGACTATAAGAAGCTATCATCCCCGGCACAGAGCCAGATAAGGCGGATTATCGAGGACGGACGGGCTAAAGGTTTGGAGGATAGCGACGTTCTTATGTATGCGAAGGTTGCGGCTCATTCGGGGCTTGATATTGTGTTTGATAAAGAGGCGACGAGGGTTGACAATCCCTCCGTCACGGCAAGCCGTGACACCTCCCTTTACACAAAGGAGGCAGAGTATGCAGACGGGTATTATGACGCGAGCAGGAATCTCATTGTAATTAACCCGGAGAGTACGAGGAGCGCGGAGCGGTTGCTTATTCACGAGCTTGACCACGCGATAAGAAAGAGCTTAGGCAAAAACGGGGCTACAAGGGTATACTTTGAAGCTATAAAGAACGTTGATAAGACAACGAGAGATAGAATTGCAGAGAAGTATAAAAAAGCGGCAAAGCCCGGTGAGAGCGTTGCCACTATAATGGATGAGACGAATGCTTACTATGCGGAGCAGGTGCTTGGTAACAAGTACACCTTGGAGAAGCTTATCGAGGCGGAGCCGACGCTCAAGGAGAAGATTCTTAATTTCTTCAAGGGTGCGAGTGAGGATTACGCAGACGTTCCGAAACTGTCGGGAGCTGCGAAGAGGTATTACAGGACCTATAAGAAGCTCTTTGATGAGTTTAGTGCACGTAATGCGGAAAATAACGCTATGGAACCGTTTACTAACAAAAATGGTTCTAACGTTAACGAAAACGGCGTTTCTGATAACGTTAGAACCATAAATGGTAACAATATGTCGGTTAGCGATAGGCAGTATGCGATAGTTGCTCAAGATGACGGCAAAGTATATGTAAAAGCGACAAGAAAAGTTATAAATAGTAATACACTGGAAGGTCAGAGAAAAGAAATAACACATTTCTTCGATATTCTTTTGAATGGCAAACCATCATTGGATATACCCACCATAGAAGGAGATGTGTTGACGATAACTAAGGCTGATACTGCTGATAAAGCAAGAGATAACTATAAAACCGTTAAAAATCAAAGAGTAAAATTAAGTGAAGATGAATTTAGAGTAAAACTTAATGCCGAAGCGCATATTGATGAGTTGGCGGAAGTTTCAACATCTAAAAGACAAAAAGCCGCTGACAGTAAAAATCATCCTTTTGCAAAGGACGGTTTTACATACAGAACGGCTTATTTCGAAGATTTTGATGGTAAGTATTACAGAATAACGTTAAGCATTGGACACAATGGGAAAATTGCTACTGTTTATAATGTGGGTGAAATAACAGAAAACGTTCCATCGTCAGCTAAAATAATAGCCGTAATGAGCTCTAAGGCTCTTGATGAAACGTTTTCTGATATTAGTATACCACAACCCGCTGAAAAAAGCAACGGTTTTGATAAAAATTCTTTGGAAAATTCTTCAGATAAGCAGTTTGCGTTGCCGATTGATGTTGATAATTTTGTTGCTAACGGCGAGGAGTTTGCGACACCGACGTTATCCACTGTCGGTAAGGAGCGAATGACTTACAAAGAGAAGGCTTTCAGTAAAGACTGGTTATTTACCAAAAAGACAAGCGCTTATATACATGCGGTTGATGAGATGTTCGGTATTCAGGTTTATCTTGAAAAGGTTGGAGGAGCAAAGAATGCTAAGGCAAGCATTCAGTCGGTGAGAAGCGCTCCTCATCAGGCGCAGACAATGATAGGCTCGGTACAGTATAGGGTGCTTGATAAAGGTGAAAAATAACAGGGAAGGGAACCGACTTGAAAGCTGGATTTATCGCCAAATTTCCCCTCGTTTTGAAAAAATACACTTTTCCGTTTAGCCCTAAAAAGCTGTGGATGCATGTGGATTTTCTTTGAAAAAATGAAAAAAGCTGTGGATAAAACGCAGATCAAAAAGTATATTATTCCGTTAAATGAAAGCGAATTATATCAAAAATCGGCTGATTTTTACCTCGATTTTAGGAAAATGACTTAAAAATCTTCAAAATGGCTAATCGGAAAAATACACATTCGGAAAATGATAATAAAAACCCACAACGGAATTTTATAGTTTGTTGAAAATGGTGTGCGAAATTTAATATCCCCTATTTATATCAACAACGAGATAAATAAAAAATAACCGATACGGAAAATCAATCCATATCGGCTATTTTTATATCCTATGTGTTGCCTTATCTATTTCTTTTAATGGTTTTGAATACAGCGCCGTAGCTGCTCTCGTACGAGTCGTTGATGCTCTTGGGAGCGCTCTGCTGAGGCTCTGCCGCTACCTTTGCAACAGGGGTAACAAGCTCGGTTGTTTCAAATGCGAATGCAGCGCTTTCTTCAGTAGCAGGCTCTTCCGCCTTAACCTCCGCCTTGCTTGCTTCGCTTGCGACAGATACTTTCTTGCCATCAGTTTTCTCAAATCCGGTAGCAATGATAGTAACGCGCATTTCGTCCTGGAGAGTGGGGTCAAACGTAGCACCCCAAATGATGTTAGCATCGGGATGAGCCTCCTCGTATATCATACGGGATGCTGCATCTATTTCGTCAAGCTGGATATCCTCTGATGCGGTAATGCTTACAAGAACGCCGGTCGCGCCCGTAATACTCGTTTCAAGAAGAGGAGAAGAGATTGCTTCCATAGCGGCAACCTGTGCCTTGTCAGCGCCCTTGGCAGAACCGACGCCCATGTGAGCGTAGCCTGCGTTCTTCATTATGGAGGTAACGTCTGCGAAGTCAAGGTTGATGAATCCGGGAACGTTGATAAGCTCGGATACCGACTGAACACCGCGACGGAGAACGTCATCTGCAATTTCAAAAGCGTTTGCAAGAGTGATGTGAGTATCCTCAACCTGCTTAAGCCTTTCGTTAGGGATTACGATAAGTGAATCTACAAACTTAGCAAGCTCTGCAATACCTGCCTCAGCCTGTGCATATCTTCTATGTCCCTCGAACGAGAAGGGCTTGGTTACGATACCAACGGTGAGTATGCCCATCTCCTTTGCTGCCTTTGCGATAACGGGAGCAGCTCCGGTTCCGGTTCCACCGCCCATGCCCGCTGTGATAAATACCATATCGGTTTCGGCAAGTGCTTCTTTAACAGTTTCGATAGATTCCTCAGCGCTTCTCTTACCAACCTCGGGATTTGCGCCTGCACCCTTACCGCGAGTAATCTTATCGCCGATAACGAGCTTCTTTGCAGCACAGGAGGTATCTAAAGCCATGCTGTCGGTGTTAACTGCAATAAATTCAACACCGCGGATGTTGGTGGATATCATACGGTTTACAGCGTTGTTTCCGCCGCCGCCGACACCTATAACCTTGATGCTTACGCCACTATCAAAAACCAAGTCGGATCGTAGCCATGTCGTTCTGTGAGCCAAGG
>JAZOAA010000053.1:0-6772 GCA_045595265.1 Eubacteriales bacterium | reverse complement strand
GGAATCATATCTGCCGATGCATGTAGCTTGAATCGAGCTTGACACCATTACGGGACATTTGTTGTTATATTTTTTTAGAGTTTCAAGAAGTGTAGAGGCAAAGCCAAAGTTGCCCTGCATAAACTCCTCGGGGTTTTGCGGGCGGTTGACTCCCGCGAGGTTAAATACGAAATCTGCATTTTTACAAGCCTCATCAAGTAAAGCGGCGGGCGAGTCGATATCGTATTCGTAAATTTCTTCAATGACAAGTGACGGATGAGTCCTATCCTTGCCGTCCTTTATATTTTTTAGAGCTGCAGAGAGATTTTTTCCTACAAATCCGGCAGCACCTGTGACAAGAATTTTCATCACGCTCTACCTATCTTGCGAAGCTCGTCCTGAATGTAGGCAAGAGAGGCAATCTTTGCCTTGGTTTCTTCAACGTTCAGAAGCTTTGTATTATGAGAATTAAATTCCGTAAGAGTATTTCTCTCGGTGTTTCCCTGATTAAAATACTTATCATAATTAAGCCCACGCTTATCGCAAGGAACGCGGTAAAAGTCGCCCATATCGATAGCGTTGGCGCACTCTTCATTTGTGAGAAGAGTTTCGTACATCTTCTCGCCATGGCGAATTCCGATAACCTTGATAGCATCCTTGTCCCCGCCGAACAGCTCGCAAACCGCCTCTGCCTGAGTCTGAATTGTGCAAGCGGGAGCCTTCTGAACGAGAATATCGCCGCTTTCGCCATTCTCAAACGCAAACAGCACAAGGTCTACTGCCTCGTCAAGCGACATAATGAATCTGGTCATCGTGGGATCTGTAACGGTGATGGGGTTACCTGCCTTAATTTGGTCGATCCAAAGCGGAATTACAGAACCGCGCGAGCACATAACGTTGCCGTAACGAGTGCAGCAGATTTTGGTCTTATCGGGAGAAACAGTTCTCGATTTTGCAACGATTACCTTCTCCATCATAGCCTTTGACGTACCCATAGCGTTTACGGGATACGCTGCCTTATCGGTGGAAAGGCAAACTACGTTCTTAACACCTGCCTCGATCGCCGCAGTCAGCACGTTCTCTGTTCCAAGCACGTTGGTCTTTACCGCCTCAATCGGGAAGAACTCGCAGGATGGCACCTGCTTTAGCGCTGCGGCGTGGAATATGTAGTCAACACCGTGCATTGCGTTGCGCACGCTTTGTATGTCGCGCACGTCGCCTATGTAAAATTTGATTTTCTCCGCAACCTCAGGCATCTTCACCTGGAACTCGTGACGCATATCGTCCTGCTTTTTCTCGTCACGCGAGAATATCCTTATCTCGCCGATATCCGTAGCAAGAAAACGGTTAAGCACAGCGTTGCCGAACGAGCCTGTGCCACCGGTGATGAGTAGAGTTTTGTTTTTAAAAAGTGACATTTAATTCCCTCCGAATACGATTATATAGAATTAGTTTTTCTTACGAACCTAAAAAAACACTTTTAGGGCAATTGCTTCAATCATTACCTTTACATTTGGGCGAATATCCTTGGAAATATGGTAATAATAATGTAGAGGAAGATTCAGCGAGTGACAGTAATTTACCCGTACCTCATCAAAATATCCAGTGGTCCTCACTACCACGATAATACCCACGTCAGCGATCAGCCTGAGCTATCGTGAAAGTATAGTATCTTTGGTGGAGATCGCGGTCATGCACTTGGGATGCTCACTTGTAAGAACTCCCATCCTGCGGCCAAGACCTGAATTTAAAATTATGGCTTTCATTTTTTGTTCCTTCAATCAAATATCAATTAAGTTTGATTAAGCATAATTGATTTATTTTTTCATATAAGGATCGATTTGAGAAACACTCTCATCCATATCCAGCCAAGCTCTTGCGCAGGCAAGATCAAGACCGTCATCAATATCAACACTGGTTCGTTTATCCAAAATGTATCTATAAGGATTTGTTCCGTGGAAATATTTCCACTCAATCATTTTCTCGCGAGGGGCTATCAAAATACCGTCAGTACAGAAATACAGGGGCTTCAATTGCTGTGATGGTACGTGCTTTATTCCAAGCTCATAGTTTACAGGACCGTTATCATCCCACAAATAGCGCTTAAACTGCTCCATAGATACAAGAGAATCATATCCATTTGATAAAGCTTCTTTATATAATCCTATTGCTTCAATATAATGCTTGGGGAACACCAGCGGTGCAGTACAAGTAGCCCAAATAACATTATCACCCGGAACATTTTCGCACACATGAGCAACTACTTCTCCAAAGGTCTTTGTCTTCTCATCACAAAACTCTATTGCTCTTCTATGAGTCATAACACCTTGCGAATTTGCCATCTGCAACATTAACTCCGAATCAGAGGATACGACAATGTTTCCTATCTCTGGAACCTGCTTTAACTGGTTGATCTTGTTAATAAGAAGATTAGTTCCTGCAAAGGGTGCGATATTCTTATTTTTCAATCTTCTGCTACCTTCTCTTACGGGAATAACTGCTGTAAAACTCATGTCAAATCTCCTTTTTTAAAACATATTTTATTTGATCAATATTTTCAACGCAAAAAATATTCATTGCTTTCATTGTGTCATGCATTTTTTTGTTAGTGGGAAACTCCAGCTTGCTTATTGATATAACACCATAGCCAAGTTTTGCAGCAACTATACACGAGGTGGTTGCGTTGCCCATAATTACCGTATCCTTTTCCCTCAGGTCATAAAGAACCTTTTCCGCCGGAATGATGTGTGGCAATTCAAATACTCCCTCTATGTCATCAAATTTATCGGTTTCCCTAGGATGATATTTAAAGAGAACCGTTCTTCTCTCCTTCCGAGAAACTCTTATTATCTCTCGGACAATTTCTTTGACTCCTTCGGGATCCTTATATCTGTTCATAAGGTCGAAGAAAAACAAGGTGTATTTTTCGCTCTTGGGATATTGGATATTTATTTTGGAATATATTGCGTCTATTCCGCAAACAAGTTCGTCTTTCGTTATCTCGATCAATTCTTTTCCGATTAATTCTCTCCTTGCAAGGTGAGGATATAATAGCTTTACTCCATCATACTCACTACTCATACCGTAGCAATAATAAACATCCTTATAATTATACGGGTAGCCCGCAAGCAACAACGCGTACAAAAATTTTCTTCGCTTTGCCCGTTTGCTTTCTACATGAACGTAGTCATCGGCATTATATTTTTCATTTAAGGAATAATAAGCATCTTCTTCAATGTCGTAGCATTTAAGATCGGGATTGACCTTTTTAGCTCTGGCGCAAAGGATCATATCAAATATGCGTTCCTGCGACATATAGACGTTATCAAAGCACTCGTTTCTTATAGATTTAACCTTCTTCATACATTTGCGAATAAATTTGATGTCGTCCAAAGGTTTCATCAATGGGGCGAACCTATCTCTCACCACTATCACTCTATCAAAAATCTCCGACAAAGCCTTGTGCATTTCATTATTTAAAGTAAACTCAGAATAAAGCACCAGAGTGTTTTCTGCGTTTTGATATCTCGACATAACGCCAGCAGACAATATCAAATTATATTGTGTGTGCATTATAAATAAATTTTTCATTCTTTATCCTTTACAACGTTTTTCTTTTTTTATAAATTTACCAAATAACAATGAGATCATATCTTTGATAAACTGCCAATTCAAGATAACCGCTATAATTGCCGAAATTACAAACCAAACGGCATTATAAACAACACCTACATTTAAATACAGCACGACGCTTATAACGTTCATAATAATTACAACAATAAAGCTTACGAAGGCAACACCTTTCGCAAAATCCTTTCTTGCAAGAATAGCTCTGCTGACCAAGAGTACTGCATCTGCCGCAACAGAACCCCAAACTGCTGCCCAAAGCCCGATTTTATCAACCAAAACAAAAATCACCAAAACATTTGTTATCATACCGAATATTGAGGTAATAAGAATCGTTTTTGTTTTTCCCTTGCCTGTAAATATCTGTGCCATAAATCCCGACATTGTGGATATGCCCGAAGCGATTATTAAAAACGGAGTAAACGGTATGGCATCGTAGTACGTTGGATCTATCATATACGGCAAAACGAGCGAGATCAGGGGTATTAAAACGGCAATAGCTGAAAAAATCAACTTGACAAACGTGTTGAAAGTCTTTGTTAAAAACTCTTTGAATCCCTGTTTTCCGTAATCTGCAACAGCTGTGTCCTGCCAAGACATATTCAGCACCCCGGTCACCATATTCAAAACCGAAGTAAACTTGGACGATACAGAATAAATTCCGTTTGTATTCATTCCAAGACGGGCTGATATAATTACCGAGTTTACTGAACTTGTAAGCCACCAAAAAACGGCATTGGGAATAAGAGGAACAGAAAAACGAACCATCGCCTTAAACGACACTATATTCAACGATTTAAAGCTAAAATACCTTAATGCTCTTATTCTTATCTCAGTATATATCAACGCAAAAGCCAAGGAAATAATATGCGCTAAAAGCAAAGCTTCGACACCCATATCCATTGCAGAAATGAGTACTATCTCAAGTGTCAGAAAAATAAACGTCTTTATTAAATTTCCGGTAACAAAAACCTTATTTCTGTTAAGACTACGGGTTATTTTATGATAAATACTTACCATCGCATAGGATGCAACGTAGGTTGCAACCAAAAATGTATGAGGAACCTCAACAAACAGGGATATGCCGAATAATATTCCGTATATCAGAACAACACTGACAAAAGAAACAACAAAACAGGTCGTAAAGTAACCCTTTTTCTCGTTTTCGGTTTCAGATTTTAGTACGAACTTGAAAACTGCATCGGCAATCTGCAACGTTACGAACGGAATTGCAAGGTTTGAAACCGTCGTCACAAGATTGAAAAATCCGTATTCCTCTGGGGTGATGTTGCCGGTGACAAATCGCATTAACAAAAGGCTAATAAGCTGTGTTAATGCGTTACCTACAAAATATACCGCTGAGCCGCTTAGCAGCTTTTTTGTTGAGGTATCCATAAACTACCTTTCTATGCTAATTTTATACCAATCATCTTTAAGGATCTCTGCTTTACTGCAAACTCCGCTTTCATACGGAAAAGGCTTATATTCGCCGGCGAGCATTTTCTCGCAAAGGGCAACCAATTTCTCAGCCGCGTTTTCGGCATTCCATTCATCTGTCATTGTCGAATATGCGTTTTTTGCAATGCGTTTTCTTTCGTTATCGTCATCGAGAAGCTGTTTTACTCTGTTATAAAGACCGTCTATGTCACAGTCTTTATACATATAACCATTTTCGCCTTCATTGATAAGGAAAGGCGCAGAGCCTATGGCACTGTTGGCGACTACGGCGCAAGCAGAGTTCATACTTTCGTTAAGCACCGCGCCCCAACCCTCATTGCGGTCAGAGGTAAAGAGGAATATCTCGCTTTTCTCCATATGCTCGCGAACTTCTTCGGGGTTCATTGATCCGAGCATCTCGACACAATCGGATACACCCTCTTGCTCTATTAATTGTCTAATTCTTTCCTCAAGCTCGCCGTTGCCAATCATATTAAGCTTGAAATCATACCCATCAGCCTTAAGCCGCTTAGCAATTTCGATCGGTATTTCGGGATGCTTCAAATCAATAAATCTTGCCGTCCATAAAATCGAATTCGCTTTTTTTCCTTCAATAAGCTTGTCTATATCCTCATATTTATTTACCTCAGGAAAATATCCCCATTTATAGGTTTTCCCAATAAATGCATGTATTTTCGAAAAATCCACAGGCGTATATGCGCTTGCGCAGAGAACGTAAAAATTCTTAAATCTTGTATATTTTTTATAAGCTCTCAAAATATGTACGGGTAGTTTTATGATCGGAAGTCCCTTTTTGTAAGGTCTTTCGCAATATTTAAAGGTGAGCTTACCTGCTTTTAGCCTATTCTCAAACAACGTGTATGGCGCGCTACCATAAATTGCCACGTCTGCATCATCGATTATCCTTTGACATTTTTTCTTTGATTCTTCATCTACATAGCTTTGCAAAATGTAAGATGGTCTTTGATCGCCGCCCCAGCCCATATTCAAGCGTTCTCTGGTAATTATTTCGGTTTCGATAAAATGATAATCTCCGCCCACCATAGAATATAAGGCGTCAGCAAATGGTTTTTGATGATGGTTGTAAAAATTCGATACAAATACTATTTTCATTTATTAAGTACCTCTTCATAAAGCGCTACATATTCCTCAAAACGATCCTTCATATCAAAGGTCTTTGCTCTTTCAAGACATGCTGCTTTGTTATAAGGCCTTTCTTCGCAAATATGAATAATTTCCTTTTCCATGGCGTCAACGTCATCAACCTCTACAACACTTCCACAAGTTTCATCTATGATTTCAGGGCTACCACCCGTTCTGAAAGTAAGCACGGGCGTTCCACAAGCAAGAGCTTCCATATTTACCGTAGGATAGGTGTCTTCTCGCGTGGTGTTTACAAACAAATCAGCGGCTGTGTATATTTTCGCAAGCTCGGTCTGATTGTCCGTGCTGTGTATCGAAATGATATTTTCGGGAAGCTGGGCATCGGTGGCATCACTTGTGCCCACAAGAACGATCCTGTAATCGTCACTAAGTCTTTTTGCAAGCTCTATAAATACGTCAAGGCCCTTGCGGTATCCCCAACCAAAAGAGATGCCGAGAACGATTTTTTTATTCTCAAGACCGTATTTTTCTCTGAAATCACTCTCCGTAGGCTTGAAAACAGAAAGATCAATACCGTTATTAATAACCTTTACGGGATAATCCT
>JAZOAA010000052.1:0-4817 GCA_045595265.1 Eubacteriales bacterium | reverse complement strand
TAACGGCTGCGGCATGGAGAAGGAGGATCTTCCGATTGCCCTTAAGCGTCATGCAACCAGCAAGATAAGAACAAAAGACGATCTCGAAGCAATAGGAACACTCGGCTTTAGAGGTGAAGCACTGGCGGCTATTTCTTCCGTTTCAGCTGTTACTATAATTACAAAAACCAAGACTGCGCAAACCGCACATATGCTTACGAGCGAGGGCGGAAAAATAATTGACGTATGTGAGGTTGGCGCATCGGACGGAACAACGGTGGTCGTAGAGAATCTTTTCTATAACGTTCCCGCCCGCCGCAAATTTCTGAAGAAGGATTCAACCGAGGCTATGAACGTTACATCCCTTATTGAGAGAGTTGCGCTTTCTCGTCCCGATATTTCAATTCAGTATTCCATCGACGGTGAAGAGCGTTTTAAGACCGAGGGCGACGGAGATATACTTAATGCAATATACGCAATATACGGTAAGGACTTCGCATCTAAGCTTATCAAAGCTGACGGAGTAGCGAATGGTATCCGTGTTCGCGGATATATCGGAAGAAGCGACAACGTCAGAAAAAACAGAAATTTACAGAACGTCTTTATAAACGGCAGATATGTTAAGAGCCTTACCGCTATGGCGGCGCTCGAGAAGGCGTACACGTCGTACATAGCCCCCGAGGCATTTCCGGTGTGCGTTCTGTTTTTGGAGATGAATCCTAGAGACGTTGACGTAAACGTTCATCCGGCAAAGCTTGAGGTCAAGTTTGCAAACGAGCAGCCCGTCTTTGAAACAGTTTACTATACTGTAAAGCGCGCTCTTGAGGAGCACGTATACCGCCCCGAGATGACTCTATCAAAGACTGTCGAGCGTACTCCGATAGGTGCGTTTGTTCCAATCGGAGCCGATACTAAGGGAGAGCAGTTATCCTTCCAAAAAGAAGTAAAAAGCGCTCCTGCAAGTCGGATTCCACAGCCAGCCTTAAACATGAGTGCCGATACACAGTATACCCCCGATTATAACAGACCCCTGCGAGTATCAAGCGGTACGTCGGATTATAAAAAAGCCGAACCTTCATCGCCTACAATGACTCCGAAGGATTCGGTAGAGCTTCTTATGCGCTATGCTACGGCGCCTGCTCCCGTTTCGGAGCGAGAGAGTGCCCCCACACCCAAAATAGACGTAGCAGAGAAGGTCGAGCAGAACTATAAGCTTATTGGAGAAGCCTTTGACTGCTACGTTTTGGTAGAATACGAGGGTGCGCTTCTCGTAATAGATAAGCACGCAGCTCACGAGAGAGTGATATTCGAGGATTTGAAAAAAATGCGTGAGTGTGACGGCCGAGTTGCCTCGCAGCCGCTTCTTTTACCGTTGACTGTTATACCTACCCCCGATGAGATCAGCGCTATTACCGAATATAAGGATGAATTTTTGTCCGTTGGCTTTGATTTTACAGTAAATGAGCGCAGCGTGGATATCACAGCGGTTCCCGATGCAATAAGCGCATCTGATGCCGAGTCCCTATTTATCAATATGGCTGACGAGCTTATTGAAGGAAGAGGCAATCCCACCCTAACGGAGAGCATCAGACGCGAAAAGGCGCTGTATCAGGTTGCCTGCAAGGCGGCAATAAAGGGCGGCAGAAAATATGACAGAGCAATAATTGAGTGGCTTGTTACGAAAGTCTTGTCAATTCCCGATATAACAGTTTGTCCTCATGGCAGACCGATAGCGTATAGGCTTACTAAAAACGAGCTTGACAGACAGTTTGAAAGAATAAAATAAGGAAAAATTAAGATGGCTAAATTTACATTATTAAAGCAGGAGGGAAAAGCGCGCCGCGGCCGTTTTGAAACTGTGCATGGCACTATCGAAACCCCTGTTTTTATGAACGTAGGTACTTCCGCGGCGATAAAAGGCGGAATTTCTACCCGTGATCTTGAAGAGGTAAACTGTCAGGTAGAGCTTTCTAATACCTACCACCTGCATATCCGTCCCGGTGACGAGCTTATACGCAGAATGGGCGGACTTCATAAGTTCTTTAATTGGCAAAGGCCTGTACTTACCGACTCTGGCGGATTTCAGGTATTCTCGCTTGCAAAGCTGCGTAAAATAACAGAAGAAGGCGTCGCCTTCAACTCACATATGGACGGAAAGCGCATATTTATGGGTCCCGAGCAGTCTATGCAGATTCAGTCAAACCTTGGCTCAACCATTGCCATGGCGTTTGACGAGTGTGTTGAGAATCCCGCACCGTACAGTTACGTTAAGGCATCTCACGAGCGTACTATTCGCTGGCTCAAGCGCTGTCGCGCAGAAATGGACAGACTTAACTCTCTTCCCGGAACGGTAAATAAAAATCAGCTTCTCTTCGGTATTAACCAGGGCGGCACGTATGACGACCTTCGCATCGAGAATATGAAGGCGATAAGAGAGGTTGAGTGCGACGGCTATGCAATAGGCGGACTTGCGGTAGGTGAGGAAACTGACGTGATGTATCATATAATCGAAACCGTCGAGCCGTATATGCCGGAGGATAAGCCGAGATACCTTATGGGTGTCGGAACACCGCAGAATATCGTTGAAGCGGTATATCGCGGAGTAGATTTCTTTGACTGCGTTATGCCTTCGAGAAATGCCCGTCACGGAAACCTCTTCACGTGGAAGGGAAAGATAAACCTTCTTAACGAAAAGTATGCCGAGGACGAGCGTCCTATCGCAGAGGAATGTTGCTGTCCCGCATGCAGAAACTATTCGAGAAGCTATATCCGCCATCTATTTAAGGCGCGTGAGGCTCTTGGAATGCGCCTTGCAGTGCTTCATAACCTCTACTTCTATAACGAGCTGATGCAGAAGATACGCGACGCTCTTGATGAAGGTAAATACGAGGAATTTTACAGAACGTATCACAACTCTCTTGCCGAGAGGCGTAAGGATTAAGCTATGTTTTTAAGAAAAAAGCTTGAGGCGATATACAGAAGCAGTCTGTTTTCGCGTCACGATACAGACGGCAGTATATTCTATTTTTCCGAGGCGGATTTTCCCGGTCTACAAAAGAATGAATATAATTTCAAGAATAAAAAAGGCGAAACTCTTCGCGGCTGGTTTTTCGGTTATGACGGTGCAGATACCGAGAGGATAATAGTCTTTGACCACGGACTTTCCGTCGGCCACAGGGCATATTTCAGAGAGGTCGAGATGCTCGCGCGCCGCGGTTATACCGTGTACACGTTTGACCACACGGGCTGTACGTATTCAGAAGGTGCGGGAATAGGAGGCTTCGTCACCTCGCTTACCGACCTTGATTATTGTATTAGGGCGCTGATGTCCGATTACCCGGATAAGAAAATTGCCGTTGTCGGTCATAGCAGGGGCGGTTATTCAACTCTGAATATTCCCGCATTTCACCCAACCCTTACGCACATTGTGGCAATCTCCGGTTTCTCTTCGGTAAAGGATATGCAAGAGCAGCTTATCCCCTCGTTTGCGAAGAAAACCCGCGCTCACATCTATGACGTTGAGGCAAGGGAATGTCCCGACTACGTTACAGTCGCAGCAACCGATACTCTTAAAAACACAGCGGTCAAGGCTCTGATAATTCACTCGGCAGATGACCGCACTGTTAGTGTGAACCATTACAGAAAACTAGAGTCTGCCCTGAAAGATGTGCCGAATATTCGATTTATTCTCGTCGACGGCAAGGTGCATAACCCGCACTATACCGCCGACGCCGTACAGTATAAGGACGCATTTTTCAAAGCCTACAAGAAACTTAAAAAGCAAAAAAAGCTCGTCACCGACGAGCAAAAGCAAGCCTTTATAAAGAGGTACGATTGGCACCGCATGACAGCCCAGGATGATACCGTATGGGCTGAAATATTCAAGCATCTTGACTCTTAAAATCATTTGATGAAAGTATAATGACATACAAAAAAAGCACCCACATGGGTGCGTTTTTTGTATGTAACCGAGTTACTTCGAGTGCTTAGCAATAACAACCTTGATTGCATCGATAACCTTCTCGATGTGCTCCTTTTCCCACGAGGGATGAAGGAAGAGCGAAACGGTCTGGTCTCTGAGAGAACGTGCAACAGGGCAAACAACCTTTGAGTAGTCAACAGTTGCAGGATTGGTGTATTCCTTAGACTTGAAGGGGAAGTGAGCATCGCCGAAGCCGACGCCGTCCTGATAAGCCTGCTCGAGATAGCTCTCAGGCCAGAGAATACCGGAGCAGGGAATGCCCATGCCGATAAGCTCCTTAATGAACTCTTTAGCAGTTATATCAACAACGTCAAGGTCAAGAAGGATTGGGTACCACCAGTATGCGTTCTTACGCTCTGCGGTGTTTACGGGAACAGCCTTAATACCCTTAAGACCCGTGAGAGCCTTGTCGTACATTGCAGCGTACTCAAAGCGGCGCTTGAGATTCCAATTATCAAATCTGTTAAGCTCGCAAAGACCGATCATAGACTGCATTTCAGTCATACGGTAGTTAAAGCCGACTCTTCTGTGAATGTAGGGAAGCTTCTCCTCGAGAGCAAGCATATTCATTCTGGTACGAACGTCGTAGCCGTGGTCACGGAAGGAACGGCACTCCCAAGCGAGATCCTCGTTGTTGGTGATAACCATACCGCCCTCACCGCCGGTGGTAAAGTGCTTGGACTGGCAGAAGGAGTAGCATCCAACGTCACCGACAAGACCAACCATAGTGTCTTTGTACTTACCGCCGATACACTGTGCGCAATCCTCAACAACGAACAAATTATGCTTCTTTGCGATCTCCATGATCGCGCCCATATCCGCAAAGTCGGAGGCCAAGCTGTCTTAGGAAGACAAT
>JAZOAA010000051.1:0-4828 GCA_045595265.1 Eubacteriales bacterium | reverse complement strand
ATCCGTCCTACGAGGCGGCGGTTGACGCCTTCTTCAAGCTTGCAAGAATGGAAGGCATAATCCCCGCGATAGCAAGCTCCCACGCCGTTGCCTACGGTATGAAGCTTGCGGCAGAGCGCCCCCACGGCTCAATCCTTATCTGTCTGTCCGGCAGAGGCGACAAGGATATGGATTATATCATCGAAAAGTACGGAATTAGATAAACTTTTGATGTGTGCAGATTAAAAAAATAAAAAAATCGCAAAAAACTATTGACAAACTCACGCTTGTGTGTTAAAATATATGAGCGCAAAAAACAAAGCGCTCATATTATAGCGGAATTGTGTAAAGGTAGCACAGCAGACTCTGACTCTGTATGTTGGGGTTCGAATCCCTATTCCGCTGCCAAACGACGAGCCACCCAACCGGGTGGCTTTTTTCGTTGTTTGGCAGCGGAATAGAGGATTTTTTCACAGCTTGCGGAGCAAGCGGGGTTCGCATACCCCGTCATCGAGATCGAAAAGCTTGCTTTTCAGGCGGAGGACGAGGGTATCTTCGCGAAAGCGAATATCCGTGAAACGACGAGCCACCCAACCGGGTGGCTTTTTTCGTTGTTTTTACAAAAATCTCTTATGGTAAAATATACAAAAAACGCAAGGCGCATTTGTGCATAATATAACAAAAATTTTATAAGTGCTTTTTTCGCTTGACTTCTATATATATTTATGTTATTATTATAGTGCAAAAAAACCGCTACTCGCGGTTAATAAAAAAGGAGAAAAAATATGAAAACCAAATTTTTATGCCTCATCCTTGCAATGTTTGCGGCTATGGCTATGTTCGTAGCATGTGACAACAATGATGACGGCCCTGTTGGTCCTTCAGGTCCCAGTGTTACGCCTCCCGCAGATGCACCCAAGTATGACGTAACCTGGAAGAAAGAGGAGTCTACTCTTAAGATCAAGTACTCTACCGCTTCTCAGGCAAGCGAGCTTGTTTCCGGTTGCGAGAGATACTATGCAGGTGAGGGCGCTTACTTCGCAGAGATCGATGACCTTATCGATGACAGAAACCTCTTCGCTGAGACCGCAGCGGGTGTAACCGTTCAGTATGAACAGTTCAAGTCCAACGAGGGCTGGGGCGCAACCGCAGGTCTTATGACGACCGAGGCTACCTCCGGAACTAACGTAACCGATATCTACTACAACTTCGTATACGATATCTCCGGCGCGCAGCTTAACGGATGCTTCGCTAACATTAAGAGCGACAACTACGCAAACGGCAACCACTTCCTCTTCAACAAGGACGGTTACGTTTATGAGAGCGAGAACTACTTCGACTCTTCCGTTGGTGGCGGTTACTTCTATCAGTACATGCAGTCACTCACTCTTAACAATAACAAGATGTATGCAGTAGCTTCTGACTTCTGTACCGACCTTGTTCGTTCATTCCTCGTTGTTCCCGTAAACGTAACTCTTCTTGAGAGCATTACTCCCGAGAAGTCCTGGACCGGTGAAATGAAGAATGACGTTTCCGAGTTCTACAACCTCGTTTGGAGAACTGATAAGGAGAAGTATGCAGAGGGTTGGTCCTACAACGTTCTTGCTCACTATTCCGCGGCAATCGCCAGCCCTGATAACACGAACGACCACGCTCTTGCAGGTACCGTAGGCTTCGCGGCAGGTAAGACCTCCGGTCTTGTATCCTCCGGTCTTCTTTACACCGCAGAGAGCGTAACCATCATTGATGAGGGCGTACAGGCTAACGGTACTAAGACTCCTACCTACCCCGAAACAAACTTAGCGCTTAACAGCCTCGTTTCTACCTTCAATGCGAACTTCGGTAAGACCGGTATCGTAGCTGTTGAGTCCGGTTCGGATTTCTCCGCTATCGGTGATAACGATGCTAAGACCGAGCTTCAGGCAATTCGTAACAGATTTGCCGGTAACAAGGTTCTCTTTGGCGGCGTTGTAGCTCTTGGTTCTCTTGATGAAGATGTATACCAGAACATGATGGTTGACGGCGGTAAGGGCTTCGGTATCCTTCCTATTCCCGTATACAACAGCGGCGACGACTACCTCACCCTCGTACATAACCTTGCGAAGGTTGTAGCTATCGCTAAGAACACCACTAAGTTCTCTCAGTGCTCCGCTTACATCGACTATCTCTCCCAGGAGTCTGACGACGTACTTGATTCTTACTACAACCAGTACCTCGTTTCTAAGACCGGTGGTAAGGCTGCAGAGGCAAACAAGAACATGCTTACCTACATCCGTACACACGTTAAGGATGCTTTCGCTAAGACTGTTGAAGACGCTATCGGCATCTGGAAGATTAACGATGCAGACGTTACCGCAAACAAGTTCCACGAGATCATCGCTCGCGCAGGCTTCGAGCTTGATGACTTCACCGGTACTTATGCAGGTATCAGAGGCAAGAAGCAGGACTACCTTAACGAGGCAGTTACCGCTTGGAACAATCACCAGTAATATATAGAAGTATATATTAAAAAAAGCAAAATAATGCTTTAACCTTTGGGGTACAGGGCAATATGCCCTGTACCTCTTGCTTTTCATAGGCTTCCCCTTGGGGAATCTGTCACGGAGTGACTGATGAGGTGGTCGTTATCTAGCTTTTATGAACACCTCATCAGTCACAGATGCTTGCATCTGCTTATCACCTGTCTCGCTGCGGCTCGGTCACACTCGCGGGAAAACCGTTATTAACGCTTTTCTAACACGCTCGTGCCGCTTCGCTACCTCAAGGTGAAGCCTAAAATAATTAAGGAGAAAAGAGCTTTGAGAATAATTCTTGCATCAAAGTCACCGCGCAGGCGCGAGCTTCTCGGCAGTATAGCTCCCGAGTTTGAAGTTATAACTGCGCCGTGTGATGAAACTCTTCCGAATGGCATACATCCAAGGGAGGGGGTTGAGCTGCTTGCTATCAGAAAGGGCGAGGCGGTCTCGGCATCTCTTTCGCCCGATGCGCTTGTCATATCGTCAGATACTCTTGTAGAGCTGGACGGTGTGCCGCTTGGCAAGCCGCGCGATACAGACGATGCGCATAGAATGCTTCGCTCATTCGCGGGCAGAGCGCACAACGTTCATACAGGTGTGGCAGTGCATTACATGGGCAGAGTTTTTAGCGGTGTAGATAGCACAAGAGTTATTTTCAGACCTCTTTCCGACTCTGAAATATCCGAATACATCGCCACGGGCGAGCCGATGGACAAGGCGGGCAGCTACGGTATCCAGGGCCTCGGCGGCAAATTCGTGGAGCGATACGATGGAGATTTTGATACCGTTGTCGGCTTGTCAATCAAATTGACGAAAAAACTGATAGAAGAGGCTATATCCTATGACAAAGAGTGAAAAGCGCGCCCTTGCCGCAGAGGCGGCAGACAGACTGGAGCAGCTGTACCCCGAGGCTGAATGTGCGCTGAAATACGGCGGCGACCCTTGGCGGCTGCTCATAATGGCGCGCCTTTCGGCGCAGTGTACGGACGCGAGAGTTAATATCGTTTCCGAGGAGCTTTTCAGCCGTTTCCCGACAGCAGAAGCAATGGCAAGCGCCGATATCTCTTCGCTTGAAGAGATCGTTAAGCCGTGCGGACTCTACCGCATGAAAGCTTCAAATATTAAAGAATGTTCGGCACAGATAATAGAGCGCCACGGAGGCAGAGTTCCCGATACTATGGAGGAGCTTGTTTCGCTTTCCGGAGTGGGACGCAAGATTGCAAACCTTATTCTCGGCGACGTTTATTCAAAGCCCGCCGTGGTTTGTGACACTCATTGTATTAGAATATGCGGCAGACTCGGACTGTATCCCGAGAGCCTGAAGGACCCCGTGAAAATAGAAATGATACTCAGAGATCTGCTCGACGTGTCACGCGGCAGCGATTTTTGCCACAGGATTGTTATTTTTGGACGCGAAATATGCACCGCTCGTTCGCCAAAATGCGAGAGCTGTCCTATGAATGATATTTGCCGTAGGAAATAGCGTGAAAGTTTTGCAACATCTAAACCTTTATTCAGTGCGTTTCACGCCCGAATTTTCGCGATTTAGAGCCTTGTTCCAAATCGTCGTGCAAAGCACGATGTCGAAAATTCATAACTTGTTTGCGCGGTCGCCGTAAGGCGACGGAAGGGAGATTTATATGCAAAGACTGAAAATTTCATTGCCCATAATAGTCGAGGGCCGATATGACAAATCCACGCTCCTCTCCTTTCTCGATGCGACGGTAATTACGACCGGGGGATTTTCTATATTTAATAATAAGGAAAAAACCGCGCTTATAAAGAGACTGGCAGTTGATGGAATTATTGTTCTGACGGACTCGGACGGTGGCGGTAAGCAGATACGCTCCTATCTTTCGTCAATACTCCCAAAGGACAAAATTTACCACGTATATACCCCCGAAATACACGGCAAGGAGAAGAGAAAAAAAGCCCCCTCGGCAGCCGGAACACTCGGTGTTGAGGGTATGAGCCGCGAGGTGATTTGTAATTTGCTCATCCCCTTTTCCGAAGGTGAAAAACCTGTAAAAAGAGGAAAAATGATAACAAAAGTTGACTTTTTTGAGGATAAACTGACCGGTTTCCCCGGTTCTGCCGAAAAAAGACGGCAGCTTTGTGTGATACTGAATTTACCGCACGACATGACTCCGAACGCACTGCTTGAGGCCCTGAATCTCCTCTATGGCTACGATGAGTATAAGGCTCTTGTTTGTGAGCTTTGTGCTGAGAGCTGATTTTTGAAAACAATTTATAAAAGGAATAAAAAAATGGAAAACCATCTTAAAGGAAAGAAAATAATTTTTGACGGTGACAGCATTTGCCACGCTACGAGC
>JAZOAA010000050.1:0-8116 GCA_045595265.1 Eubacteriales bacterium | reverse complement strand
GCCGTTTTGTGTAGTATTAACCAAATTGCTTTCCATTTAATATCATAGCATTAAATATTTCTGTTCGGTATAAAAGTATTTGGTTATGGAACAATAAAAAATCGGAGGGAAGATATGGTTTTTGAAAATCTTGATGTTCGTCACAAGGCTTTCGGAGAAGGCAAAGTGACATCAAAAAACGGACAGTATATTACCGTAAAGTTCGATGCTGTTGAGAAAGTTTTTGTATATCCCGACATTTTTGAGAAATTTCTCACACTTGCAGACGGTACAGTGTCTGAGGACATAAGGTCAGATCTTGCACTTTCTAAAGCAGAAAAGCAGAGGATCATTGATACCAAAAATGAGGAAAACGAGCGCGCGAGAACCCGCGGTATCGTAATTCCCGGTAAGGAATTTGTTCCCGGTGAATCTGAAGAAGAGGATTCTGCGGCAAAGTCCGGCACACAAGAAGAGGTTTAGTTTTTGAAATCAGGCGGCAGTTGGAGCAGTGAAAGCACCGTTGTCGTCTTTTTTCTTGACAAAATCCAAGTCTAGCGGTATAATAAATACATAAAAATGATTTTTTGTAGGTTTTTCATATGATTGCAAATGGGTACATTCTAAGCATTGCTTACGTTTTTGTATGTCTTGCGGTAGCACTCTTAGCATATAAGCTTGGTGCTCCTAAAAAAATTACCAGGAAAATAGTTCACATACTTGTCGGATTTGAATGGGTTATCCTTTCTTTTCATTTCGGACCGACACCTCACTTTCTCGTAGTATGTTTGCTGTTCCTTTCGCTTTTAGCTATTGATTATAAGCTTAAGCTGATACCGGCGATGTCCTCTGATGGAGATAACGCGCCGGGAACGGTATATTATGCTGTCGCCATGACTGTAATGGCTGCCGTCACTATAATTATTCCGAAAATGATGACTCCCTTTGGAATTGCAGTGTTTTGCACCTCCTTTGGAGATGGATTTGCTGCAATTTTCGGCCAGCTTACAAAAAAAGGAAATCCGAAAATCTATGGTAATAAAACTCTTGCAGGCGCGCTGGTTAATTTTTGTGTAAGCTTTGCCACGGCTCTTATCTTTTCCTTGGTTTTCGGTCTTGGATTTGGTGCTTTTGAGCTTTTGTGCATAGCAGTACTTTCAACGGGCGTAGAGCTTATAGCAGACCGCGGCCTTGATAATATTCTGATTACGGTATCCGTAGCTCTTCTTTCGTATGGACTCCTATATATTCCCGTAACCTTTAATTACATTGTACCCATTCTTTTTACGCCTTTTGTAATAATAGCTGTAAAGAATAAGAAAGCGTTAACAGAGGGCGCTGTCGCCTTGGCTTTGATTCTCGATTTCGTTGTTTCTTGCACATTTGGAAATCTTGGATTTTGTGTTTTGATTTTGTTTTTTGTCGGAAGTATTATTTCGGATAAAATCAAAAAACATGGCAAAAAACACAGGCAGAATGATTTTAATGAAGCTGAAAGTAAAACTGAGTGCCGCAATGCTATCCAGGTAATTGCAAACGGCGCAATAGCGGCTATCGCGTGCCTTGGATTCATTTTTACAGGTCATCGCGTTTTTGTAGTTGCATATGTAGCGGCTATGGCAGAGGCGCTAGCTGATACAGCGGCCTCTGGAATCGGAGGAGTATCGGATAAGGTCTACGATATATTTAGATTTAGAAGATGTGAGCCGGGGCTTAGTGGGGGAATGTCTGTTTTAGGTACAGCGTCTGCTCTTGTAGCCGCTCTCCTTCTGTGTTCAGTGGCATATTTGGGTAATCTTATAAATCTGGTCGAATTTTTCATCGCTTTATCAGCCGCCTTTTTGGGTGCTGTGTTTGACAGTATGCTCGGCTCGCTTTTACAAGCTAAGTATAAATGCACCGTCTGCGGCAAAACTGTCGAAAAAAGCCGTCACTGCGGAGAAAACACTAATTTGGTACGAGGATTTTCTTTTATTACCAACGATGCCGTAAACGGATTTAGTACGGTATTTTCCGCCTTGATTTCAGCAATAATGTTTGTTTTGATAGTCTGACTTGAAATTATTAAAAAGGCCGCCTCTTTTGAGGCGGCCCGATTACGTTGGTACCGTCGTGTTATTACACGGTAGTACCTTTGATTACGGAAAGGAGAAGGCTTAGATTTTATTAAAATTAGCCGTTGTTTTTGATAGAATTCTCGTAAGACTCTACCATCTTCTTAACCATCTGGCCACCAACGGAACCTGCCTGCTTAGAGGTAAGATCACCGTTGTAACCCTGCTTAAGATTTACACCAACCTCGTTTGCTGCCTCCATCTTGAACTTATCAAGAGCTGCTCTTGCTTCAGGAACATTTACCTTGTTCTTAGACATAAGAATTAATCTCCTTGTTTCTTTTCAAAAATCTATATTATCGAGCCCGAAAGGATTGCACCCTCTCGGGCGTTTTCCTTTGACTCTGTTATTATTGTATCACGTAATTCGAGAAATATTATAAGAAAAAAATGGAAAATTTATTGCTTTTGTTTATGTGCGATGTTATAATATAAATACATCAAAAAAATTATTCGGAGCGTCAAATGAATATCACATACCGTACAGCAGATATACGTGATGCGAGTGCCTTAATCGAATACATGCGCGACGTGGGTGGCGAGACCGATAATCTTACCTATGGAAAAGATACGTTTAATATATCGGTAAAGCAGGAGGAGCGGTTCATAGAGCGCTTTTCTCGCTCCGGGCGAGATATTATGTTGGTTGCGCTTGACGGTGATAATATAGTTGCTCTAGCCTCGGTTGAAGCAAATAAAATCAAGCGATTTTCTCATAGGGCAGAGCTTTCCATAACAGTTCGCAAAGCATATTGGGGACAGGGAATCGGCTCGACTCTTATGAGAATGCTTATAGATTTTGCAAGAGAAACGCAAACCGAGGTTCTATATCTTGATGTAAGGGCGGATAACGAAAGAGCTATATCGCTTTATAAAAAGTTCGGATTTTGCGAGATTTCTCATTTTGAAAAATATTTTAAGATAGGTGACGAATATTTTGCCGGCAAAATTATGACGCTTAATATTTAACTAATGTTTGTCAATAATATGGAGAAAAGGATGAAAACAGTTTTAATCACAGGCGGTTCTCGCGGAATAGGACGCGAGATTGTAAAAGCGTTTGCAAGCAACGGATACAGGGTGGCTTTTACGTATAAAAAATCTGAAGCAGAGGCAAAAAGCTTGGCAGAATCCACAGGAGCTCTTGCTATAAAAGCTGATTCCGCTATTGAATCCGAGGTTGTTTCTGCTGTAAATGAGGCGACTCGTCGGCTTGGCAGAATAGATTGCCTTATAAATAATGCAGGAATATCTTCTTTTTCTCTTTTTAACGATATTACGCTTGATGAGTGGAATGAAACTATCGCGGTAAATCTTACGGGAGCGTTTCTTTACAGCCGCGAGTGCTCGCGCTCAATGATTTCGAATAAATACGGTAAAATTATCAATATAACCTCAATGTGGGGACTCGTCGGCTCTTCTTGCGAGGTTCATTATTCGGCGGCAAAGGCGGGGCTTATAGGCATGACTAAAGCACTGGCAAAGGAGCTTGGTCCTTCGGGTATTACCGTTAACGCTATCGCACCCGGTGTTATAGATACCGATATGAATAAAGCCTTGTCGGATGACGATATACGAGCTCTTGAAGACGAAACGCCTCTTATGAGAATAGGACGGACGGAGGAAGTTGCAAAATGCGCGCTCTATCTCGCTTCTGACGGTGCTGATTTTATCACGGGCGAGGTGTTAAACGTAAGTGGCGGACTTGTAATCACATAAATATAAATTTAATTTTATAAAAAGTCTTGCTTTTTATTCGTTTTTCTGTTATAATAATTAACGCCGTCTTTGACGGTGTGTTCGGTATGTCAAACGGAGCCATACCAGTCGGGGCAGTAGCGGCGCCTTGTACCTGAAATCCGCTATAGCAGGGATCAATTCCTTGCCCGAGGTGTGCTCTTGTGTAGACTGCACCGTCATTATCTGTGTTGAAGAATGGGTCTTGCGCAACGTGAGGCTGTGAACTATGTCAGGTGGGGAACCAAGCAGCATTAAGCGGTTTATCGCGTGTGCCGCGAGGTAGCCTGTTCGGAGCAGAGGTGGCGGTTACCGTATGTAAGAGTATTTCGACGGCAGGGTGTATGGCTCTTTTTGACATATCGAACTTTTTTCGGCGCGTTAGCGGAGAAGCGATCATACCGCTTTTCGTGCCTTTCTTTTATTTTGGAGGATATATGTCCGATTACAGAGCTTTATATAGAAAATGGCGCCCAAAAAACTTTGATGAAGTGTGCGGTCAGGACGGTATAACAGACATTCTGAAATACGAGGTTGCCAATAACAAGCTTTCTCACGCTTATCTGTTCTGTGGCTCGAGAGGAACCGGAAAGACAAGCTGTGCCAAGATTTTGGCAAAAGCCGTAAACTGTGAAAATTCAGTAGACGGCAATCCTTGTAACGAGTGCCGTGCCTGCAGAAGTATAGACTCGGGAATTGCTACCGACGTTATAGAGATGGACGCTGCCAGCAATAACGGAATAGGCGACGTCAGAGATATACAGGACGATATCGCATTCACACCCGCGGAGATGAAGTACAGAGTGTATATCATCGACGAGGTTCATATGATGTCATCTTCCGCCTTTAACGCTTTGCTTAAAACTTTGGAAGAGCCTCCGAGCTACGTTATTTTTATTCTGGCAACTACCGAGTATAATAAGTTGCCCACAACCATCGTTTCCAGATGTCAAAGATTTGATTTTAAGCGAATATCTGTTGATATTATCGCCGAGCATCTGAAAAAGGTTGCAAGTGCTGAGGGAATTGAAATTACCGATGACGCTTCAAGGGTTCTCGCCAGAGTTTCAAGAGGCGGCATGCGTGATGCGATAAGCCTTTTTGAGTTGTGCGCAAGCGCGAGAAAGAAAATTGATGAGCAGCTTGTGTTTGAAACCGTTGGAACGGGTAACAGAGACGAGGCTTATTCAATAATATCTGCTATTGCGGCTTCTGATTATTCCCGCGTTTACGGAATTGTCAACGATATGGTAATGAGAAGCGGTGACGTTTCGGTATTCTGGCAGGAGATAATTGATGCATATCGTGATATAATGATAGTAAAAAACAGCGATATGGCAAAAAAATATCTCGATCTTACGGAAGCCGAGTACGAGGCTTTGTCTAAAATTGCTTCCGGACTTACCATGTCGCGTCTTTCTTATCACGTTAGTATACTCGAGTCGGCAATGGCTGATATGCAAAGAGCTTTTAATTCAAAGCGCAGCATCGCCGAAATTGCACTTACGAGAATGTGCGACCCAAGACTTGAGAATACCGTAGAGGCTTTGTGCTTACGTATAGATGAGCTGGAAAAAGAGATAGCTAAAATAAAGTACGGTGCAGTTTCGGTATCTGTGCGTGATGATGCAGTTGATCTTAGCAAAAAAGACGTTGAGCCAAAGCGCGAAAGTGTTCCCGCGGCTCAACCGAAGAATAAAACAACCGAATCGGTTTATACAGGCTGGGGAAGCGTTATTGAAAAAATAGGTGCGATTAAGCCCGCACTTTCGGCAGCCGTCGCGGGAGCTACGGTTTATAGAAATTCACAGTATGAATTTACTATTTTACTCGCAGATATATTTGCAAAAAAAATATCCTCAAGCGAGCAGGATACAGCTATGCTTAAAGGTGTTATCGCGGAATGTGAAAATACATCTGCGGCAAGTATAAAGCTTAATATACTCTCTAAAAATCAAAGTAAATCTTCGGCGTTTTCCGATATAGAAGACGCTCTGAAATAAATTTAAGATAAGGATATGATATTATGAAGGTGAGATTACCGCAGGGTGCGGGCGGCGGCCCCTCCAATATGCAATCAATGCTGAAGCAGGCGCAAAAAATGCAGGAGGATATGGCTGCAAAGCAGGCGGAGCTTGAAGAGCGTGAATACGATACCAGCGCGGGCGGCGGTGTTGTTAAAGTTAAAATAAACGGTAAGAAGGAAATTCTTTCTGTAAAGATAGACCCCGAGGTTATAGATCCCGATGATGCGGAAACTCTCGAGGACTTGGTTGTTGCTGCTGTAAACGAGGCTATAAGGGTAGTAGAGCAAACCTCTGCTGATGAAATGCAAAAAATCACGGGCGCTATGTCCATGCCCGGTCTTTTCTAAACAATGGCGGAATATATAGCGCCGATACAGCGCTTGATAGAAGAATTCAGAAGGCTTCCCGGCGTGGGAGCCAAGACTGCTGCCAGATACGCTTTTGCTACGCTTAATTTAACTGAGGAAGAGGCCGCGCGCTTTGCCGATGCCATAAACGGTATTAAGCGCGACGTTCATAAATGCCCTGTGTGTATGGGACTTTCTTCCACGCTTGGCAAGTGCGACATATGTGCGTCAGAGGGGCGTGACAGAACTATTATATGTGTAGTTGAAAGCGCTAAGGACGTTATGGTTATGGAGAAGGTGAGGGGATACCGCGGTGTTTATCACGTGCTTGGCGGTGCGCTCTCGCCTCTTGATAACGTTACTCCTTCCGATTTAACGGTTAAGGAGCTTCTTGAAAGAATAGAGCAGGGTGAGGTTAAGGAAATCATTGTTGCGACCAACCCCACACCGTCCGGCGATACAACAGCGGCATATCTTGCAAGAATACTCGAGCCGTACGGTGTTACGGTTTCCAGACTTGCTTACGGTATTCCCGTAGGCGGTGATATAGAATATGCCGATGAGGTAACGTTATATCGTGCTATGGAAGGCAGACGCAGCTATAATTGATTTTTACGTAACATATTGTAATAAAAAGGGATAAAACGCATTTGTTTTATCCCTTTTTATTTTATACCTTAGCGCCGACAGCGAATTTATATTTGAGTCTCAGATTGTCTGCAATCATAGCAATAAATTCCGAGTTTGTGGGCTTTCCTCTGCTGTTCTGAATGGTGTATCCGAACTAAGACTTACGTGTGTCGACGGCGCCTCTGTCCCATGCTACCTCTATTGCATGCCTTATACATCTTTCAACTCTTGATGTAGTTGTGGAATACTTTTTTGCTACCGTTGGATATAAAACCTTGGTAACAGAGTTTATTATTTCCGTGTCCTCAATAGTCATCAGAATAGCGGTTCTTAAATACTGATATCCCTTTATATGCGCGGGAACTCCGATTTGATGAATTATTTTTGTAACCTGTGCTTCAAGGTCGGAATTAGCCGAATATGCTCCCGTAGTGGCAATCGATGAAGACTTTACAAGAGATTTTATGTGTGCTCCCAGGGAATTGATATCAAAAGGCTTAAGTACGCATATGTCTGCGCCCGCCTCGGTTGCATCAATCAGTATGGATTGCTTGTTTATCGGCGAAAGAAGAATAAAGGCGGGCTTGTTTTGGCTTTTTCCGGAACGTGATTCTCTGATGACTCCTATACCGTCAATTCCCGTGAGCCAAAGATCGACTATAACGGCATCATATTCTGTGTGCTCAAGCTTTTTAATAGCCTCGTCTCCGCTGGCGGCCTCGTCGGGAAGATTAAATCCCAGTTTAACCAGTCCGTCGGATAAGCCGCGCCTTTCCTCTCTGTTTTCGTCACAAATTAGTATTTTTGTGTTCTTTTGCATTTTCTTTCTCCTTAAATGATGTAAAATGGTAAAATTTGGAAATTCTCGCGAACAACATCATTTTACCATAATTTAACAATAAAATCAATATGTAAAAGGGTAAAAAATGTAACGAAAAAACTAGATTAAAAATGGTAAAATTTACCAATTCGGAATAAAAAACGACAAAAAGCTCTTTCTTATTTCAAAAAACGGCAAAGCAACTATTTTGTCAAACAAGATTATTGATAATAAAAAGGAATTAAAGTTGAAAAACAAAAAAATATTTCATTTTTCTGTTGCAAAATTATAATGAGTATGCTATAATGTACTTGTAGAAAGTTGGACTTTTTAAGCTTTAATAATGTAATATAATTTTTAAGGAGAATATACCCATGAACACAAACGTTACTAACAACAAGTTCGTTGACGCTTGGATTGCCGATATGGTAGACCTCGTTAAGCCCGATAACATCGTTCTTA
>JAZOAA010000049.1:0-9186 GCA_045595265.1 Eubacteriales bacterium | reverse complement strand
ATGTATACATCAGCTCGCACTGACCTACCGCGGCGCACGCCTGCTTTGCCGCAATGTCGGACGGACGTGAGGGAAGTCGCAGCTTTCCTACACCCATGCCGATAGCTCCCGATGAAACGAGAATAACCTCGTTGCCCATATTCATAATATCGCTGACTATCCTGCAAAGAGCCTCAATGCGTCTGAGGTTTACAGAGCCGTTTTCATGCGTAAGGCTCGACGTTCCGATTTTCACTACGATTCTCATAAAATATCTCCCGAAATGGCGCTTTAGATAACTAAATTAAAGAATATAAAATAGTATATCACATATTTTTTTATATTTCAACAATATAATGAAAAAAATTGTTTTTTTATCTTCTTAGTTGATTTTTAACCGTTTATATGGTATACTGTACTGGAAAGAAATAATCGGAGAAAAAACGATGACAGTAAGACCGGCGGCCTATGCCGACGTAGATATGGCAAACGAGATATACGAGTCCGCGCGCGAGTTTATGAAGAGTGCGGGAAATCCTACGCAGTGGGACGGCGCGCATCCGTCAAGAGAGGATATAATAGAGGGCATCGCCGACGGGACAAGCTACGTGTGCTGTGACGGGGACGAGGTTGTCGCAACCTTTTATTTTAAGATTGGCAAAGAGCCTTGTTACCGCGTGATTTATGACGGAGAGTGGCTTGATGACGAGCCTTATGCCGCGATACACAGAATTGCGGTGAAGTATCCCGGGCGCAGAATTGCCGACGAGTGCTTTGACTATTGCAAATCTCAGTTTGACAGCATTAAGATAGATACGCACAGGGATAATATCCCGATGCAGAGGTGCCTTGCAAGGCAGGGCTTTGTCTACTGCGGTATAATACACCTTGAAAATGGCGAGGAGCGCCTTGCTTATCAGTATAAAAAATAAAACAGAGGTATAAAAAAGGAGGTTGAAGTGTGGATATAATAGATTTTCTTAAGAAAAAAATAAAATTTACGACAACTCACGTCATACTTTTCAGCTTCCTTATGGCAATACTCGTCGGAGCGCTGCTGCTCTCTCTTCCGATAAGCTCCTCGGATGGCACGTGGACACCGTTTGTTGACGCGCTATTTACAGCAACGACCTCCACCTGCGTTACCGGACTTGTCGTAGTGCCGACCTATGCCGCGTGGAGCACCTTCGGCCATATAGTTATAATAATCCTCGTTCAGATAGGCGGTCTCGGCGTTATTACCGTTGTCGCGGGACTTTCGCTCATGATGCATAAGAAGATGGGACTGTCTGACAACCTTCTTTTGCAGGACGCCTTTAACCTTAACTCGCTTTCGGGACTTTCCGAGTTTGTAAAGAAGGTAATCATAGGCACTTTCGTTATCGAGGGACTTGGAGCTGTCGCGTACATGACGGTGTTTATTCCCGAGTATGGACTGAAAGGCATATGGATATCTCTGTTTACGTCCGTTTCGGCGTTTTGTAATGCGGGCATTGATATTATCGCGCCCGACAGCTTTTGTTCGTACGTCGGAAATCCCGTTATAAACATCACGACGTGCCTGCTTATAATTCTCGGAGGACTTGGATTTATAGTTTGGTGGGACGTAATACGCGTTTTCCGCGAGTCGAGAGTGAAGCGTAAGCACCTTTTCAGAAGGCTCACCCTGCAGAGTAAGATTGCCATAGTGACGACACTTTCGCTTATCTTCGGCGGAGCGCTTCTGTTCTTTATCTTCGAGTATAATAATCCTATGACGATGAAGGACTTGACCTTGGGTGAAAAAATATACGCATCCATATTCCAGTCGGTGACGACGAGGACCGCGGGCTTTCTTACGCTCCCGCAGGAGTGCCTGACTAACGCATCTGCCGTGTTATCAATAGTGCTGATGTTCATCGGCGGCTCGCCCGTCGGTACGGCAGGAGGTATTAAGACGGTTACGTTTATGGTTCTTATCTGCTCGACTCTTGCAACTATTAAAAACAAAAACAACGTATCAATCTTCAACCGCACTCTGACAAAGGAGAGTATAAATAAGGCGGTTGCCGTGCTGATGCTATACCTTATGGTTGCGATAAGCTCGACGGTGCTGCTGTCGATGACGACCGACGCGCCGATGCTTGACGTGGTTTACGAGGTGACGAGCGCCGTAGCTACCGTAGGACTTACGAGAAACCTGACGCCCACCCTTTCCGTTCTGGGTAAATTGATAGTAACGGCAACGATGTACTTCGGACGTATAGGTCCTATGTCGCTGGCGCTTGCGCTAAATAACAAAAAGCAGATTGAAAATATTACCAAGGATCCCGCAGAGGATATCAGCGTAGGCTGACCTTTCGGAGTAAGGAGAAAAACAAATGAGCTTTAATAAATCATACGCTGTTTTCGGACTCGGAAGATACGGCACCGCCGTTGCAAAGGAGCTTGCAAACAGCGGAGCTGACGTAATAGCGATAGATATGGACGAGAGCGCGGTCAACGCGGCGGCAACCGAAATTCCCGTGTGCAAGTGCGCTAATATAACCGATCCCGAGGTGATAAAGCAGCTCGGCATAGGAAATATGGACGTCGTTATAATAGCTATGGCAAACTGCCTTGAGGCCAGCATTATGGCTATCACCCTCTGTAAAGAAGCGGGGGTTAAAACCGTTATAGTAAAGTGCGGAACGGAGATGCAGCGCCGAATTTTCACCAGAGTGGGCGCTGATAAGGTAGTATTTCCCGAGAACGAGTCGGGTAAAAGACTTGCAAAGAACCTTATAAGCTCGGGCTTTGTCGATATGATAGATCTCTCCGAGGAGGTTTCTATGATAGAGCTTGACGTGAGGGACGAGTGGGTCGGCAAGAACCTTATCGAGCTTAATCTCAGAAAAAAATACGGCATAAATATCGTTGCTATAAGGATAGAGAGCGAGGTAAGCGCGGAGATAGACCCGACGGCTCCTCTGACGTCGAATATGGAGCTTATCGTTATCGCAAAACGCTCAAAGCTTTCAAAGCTGACAAAGAAAAAATAACCAAAAAGACAATAAATGTTTACAAAAAAGCGCTCGCAAGCACGAAAACGTGTCCTGTGAGCGCTTTTTTATTTTCTATGAATCTGTGTATTTTCTGTGTTTTTTACGGTATTCGGAGGGGGTAAGACCCGTGTGCTTTTTGAAGGTGTGGTTAAAATGCGAGAGGGAGTTGTAGCCCGTCTGATAGGATATATCTATTATCGGGTAGTTTGAATAGCTGAGAAGGTTTGCGGCGTAGTTTATCCGCAGCTTAGTTAAGTAGTTTATCAGGGTTTGTCCCGTATATTGCTTGAAGTACGCGTTAAGCATCGGCTGGGAGTAGGGAACAAGCTTATAAAGAGAAGAGATAGGCTCTAGGAAATATTCGGGCGACTTTAGCTTTTCGCAGAAATCGCCAAGCCACGCGGGACACGCGTCGTCGGTGCCGCATACGCGCAGAAGGTGGCTTATCAGATTGAAGCAAATGGTCTTTGCTATCAGGGCGGAGCTTTTCTCGTCAGAGGCGAGCGCCTCCTCTGCCATATGCTTGACATATTCAAGCTCTGCACCGCCGAGTCGATAGAATTTCTCACACTTTAGCAGTGCGGGGAGCGCGTCGGGTGAAATAATATCGCATAGCTGTGTAAAAAGCCCCTCGGGTATTGCTATATTGAGATGCACCGGCACGTCGTCCTCGGCTTCAAGGCATTGATGCGGTTTGTACGGAGGTATAAGGCAGATAGTTCCTACTTCTAATTTTTCCGTCCTTCCCATATAAGAATGAGTTACCTGCCCCTTCGTTACCACGAAAATCTCGAAGTAATCGTGGGAGTGAAGCGGAGTAGTTACCTTATTATAGAAATGAAAGTGAATTTCCTCACCGCTGTAATCATCCTCGTAAAGATAGTGGCGGTGTGCAGGGGTGTTTTGTACTTCAACCATAACGTTTTCCTTCTTAAACACATTCTTCTTTATACAATATAACATAAAGCGCGTGTTTTTTCAACCGCTTTTTGTGTACTTTTTTTGAAAATCGCAAAAACACTTTTATAAACAACAAGACGAAGCGAAGCTGTTTGTATTAAAATAAGAATGGAGAATGCGAAATGAGGCTTCATTTTTGCATAATATTTATATTTTTTGAGGTTTTTATGGATTTAAGCGGTAAAAAGATCGTTTTTTTAGGCGATAGCATAACGGAAGGGTACGGTGTGGCGTGCGAGGGTAATATTTATCTAAATCGCATAAAAAGCGAGTGCGGACTGCGCGAGGCTGTAAATTACGGCATAGGCGGTACTCGTTTTGCATATCAGAACGGCTCGGGCGGATACTCCGAGGGTGAGTTTAAGGACGTAGACGGCTGTATGGCAAACAGATTTGACAAAATGGACGATGATGCCGACGCCGTGGTGCTCTTTGGCGGAACGAACGATTTCGGCCACGGCGATGCGCCTATGGGTACGATGGCAGACAGAACGCCCGATACCTTCTACGGAGCGTGCCACTACATCTTCTCGGGACTTTTGAGGAAATATCTCGGCAAGCCCATAGTGGTTATGACGCCTGTACATAGGCTGGTTGAGGACGAGTCGCTGGCGAAGAAAGCGCCCTTGACGCTTCTTGATTACGTTAACGCTATCCGCGAGGTTGCGGAATATTACGGGCTGTATCTTCTCGATTTGTATAAATATTGCCCCCTTCAGCCGAAGGTTATAGAGGTTGGGGAAAAATATATGCCCGACGGACTTCATCCAAACGACGAGGGACACGCGATAATATCGCGTATGTTAAAGAAATTTTTAGAGAACATTTAATTATTGAAAGGCAAAGAAATGTGTACTGAGTATTCTCGCGCGGAGGCTATCGCGCAAAAAAAGAAAGAAGAAATGAAGGAGATTGAGGCGCTGTGGAAGGAAATAGCTGATAAGCTCACAGACGACGTCGGAAAAGAGCTTTCCGACGAGATAATAAAGGCGTTCGGTGAGCTTTATTCGCTCTTTAACACCGACACGGTAAAGTGGTTTGCGAATCTCTACGAGGCAAAAACAGGCGGATTTTATTATTCCAATTCCGCAAGAGATACGGCGCTCTTCCGCCCCGACCTTGAGTCAACTTATCAGACCCTTCAGTTTATGCGCGGGTCGGGTATGTGTCGGGGACTCACGGAATATGAGACCGTTCCCGAGTGGATGTCGCGCGATATAGTACGCTTTACCAAGAGTCTGCAAGACCCCAACGGATATTTCTATCACCCCCAGTGGGGCAAGAAGGCGGTTGACGAGCGCCCTGCAAGACGAGGCAGAGACTTGACCTGGGGCGAGCGAATACTTAAGAGATTTAATTCTTCACCCACTTATGACACCCCCTCGGGTGTGAAGGGCGACGGAGTGCGCTACGACGGCACGAAAATCGACCTGACTCAAAGCGCGTATAGTGAGCAGTCAGAGAACCGTGCCCCCGTCACCGCCGTTGCGGAGCATTTAAGCTCTAAAGAAAAATTCCTTGAATATCTTGCCAAGTGGGACGTTGAGCGCGACGGCTACTACGTCGGCAATCTCTTCGAGTCGCAGGCGACGCAGATAAACGCGAGAGACGAGCAGCTTGCCGCGATGGGCGCTGACTACCGCCTTGCCGACCTGATGGAAGAGTTCTTTAACGCTCATCAGAATAAAAAGACTGGACTGTGGACTCCTTATGACGAGGCCGACTATCTCGGTATAAACGGACTTTTGAAGATAGGAAACGCCTATCATAAGACGGGCAAGATGATACCTAACGCCGTTGCCGCGTTTAAGTCGGCAATGCAGATAATCACCTCTGAGGTAACTCCCACCACGGTATGCTTCGTACTCAACCCCTGGTACGCTATGATATCTATTATTGACAATATAGAGAAATGCTATCCCGCAGAGGACAGAGAAGCGGCAACCGCGCAGGTGCAGGCGTTAAGGCGCGAGATGCTTATGCGTGCGCCCGAGCTTATAAGAGCCACGGCAAAGAAGGTTGCCCTGTTCAGAAAGGCGGACGGCTCGTTCTCCTATATGCCTCACACCTCCGGCCCCAATTCGCAGGGCTTGCCCGTTGCGATATACGGCACCAACGAGGGAGATGTGAACGCGACCTATATACTTACCGTCGCTACGACCTCGCATATCTTTACTATTTTCGGATATAAGCTCATACCGCTCTTTACTCCCGCGGACAGAGATATGATGCTTGATATTATAGAACAGAATAAACGGAAAAAGGAGGACGCAAAATGACGAAAAGCAAGACACTCGCCCTGCTTCTTTCGGTGCTTATGTGTATGGCTTTGCTTGTATCATGTACTTCTAAAAATACACAAGATAAAGAAACGGACGACGTGCAGATTACAGGCGACTACATTTATAAGAGTGACACCCCCGTAAGAATTATATATAACGGCAACTACCGCGACGAAGCTATACAAAGGGTGCAGATGGCGCTGAAGCAGAACGTAAACGCCACGATACAGATTGCACCCGACAGTCAGGAGAAGGTCGAGCACGAGATAATTATAGGAAAAGCTGACAGAGAGCTGTCCCGCGAGGCATACCGCAGACTCGATATGCACGAAACCGACGGAGAAAACTATGTCGGATACGTTATATACTCCGACGGAAAGTCCTTGGCGGTGGCGTATGACGACGACATCTTTGAGCTTAACTTTGCTCTGAACGAAGCCGTGGATATACTTATCGACGAATATTTGGACGGTAAATATCTTCAGTTAAAGAAGGGCGTCGTTTACGAAAGGGCGCACGACCTCATAGCAGAGCAGGAGGACGCCGATAAGATACTCGTAGACGAAGCTTGGGCAAACCTTCTCTCCGAAATGAAGGAAAATATGGAGGAGGAGCAGGCAGAGGCGATTTATGAGTCGCTACGGAACTGTTACGAGATATTCAGCGACGACGTAATAACCTGGTTTGCTAACCTATACGACCCCGAGATAGGCGGATATTATTACTCCAACTCCGGACGAAACACCGTCGGCTACGGCCCTGACCTTGAGTCAACCTACCAGGCGCTCTCATTCATGAGTGGTACGGGAATGGCTGATACCGTAGACATAGAGGGCGGTCACGACGTTATCCCCGAGTGGATGCAGCAGCAGATAGCAAAATTTGCCAAGAGCCTGCAGGATAAAAACGGATATTTCTACCATCCGCAGTGGGGCGGTCAGTCCTTTGCAGACAGGCGCGCGTTTATGGATAAGGAATACGCGTCAAGGCTCGGACGAGATCTTAAATGGGCGGAAAGCCTGCTTCGCCGATTCGGTGTAAGTCCCACCTACAAAACCCCGACGGGTACGCCCGGTGACGGCAAGCTTGTTGACGGAAGCTCCGCTATCCCCGCGTCTAAATTACATATGACGGGCAAGCTCGGAGTAAGCGCGGTCACTATGGTTTCTAAGGTAATAGCCGCAAGCGACGATAGCAGAAAGCATCTTGAGAGCCCCGAGGAAATGTTAAACTATCTGAACTCTCTCGTTGATTCCGACGGTTATCTTGAGGATTCGTACCATGCGGGAAACCTGCTTGAGTCACAGACCAGCCAGATAGTAGCAAGGGATGAGGTTCTTGACCCAACCGGAAAAACGACCCCTCTTGCAACCACGATAAAGAATTTCTTTGATTCAAAGCAAAATAAGGAAAACGGCGCGTGGACGAGGGGTGACGTTATCGACTACGAGAGCGTCAACGGTATACTAAAAATAAGCGGTGTGTACAACGGAATAGGGCAGGAATTTCCTAATCCCATTAAGGCAATACGCACTGCAATGCTCGGAATCACAATGGAAGAACCTCCCACAACGGTTTGCTTCGTTCTCAACCCCTGGTACGCAATAACCATGATAATCCAGAACGTTGAGAAGTACAACTCCTCGCCCGACAAGGCGCAGGTTGAGGAAGACATCAAGGCTGTGCGCGCGGAGATAACCAAAAACGCCGTCGAGCTTATCGACGTAACAAGAGATAAGAGCGCGAAATTCTTAAAGAACGACGGCTCGTTCTCCTATTTCCCCGGAACATCAGGCCCTAATTCCCAGGGCGTGCCGGTTGCCGTTGTCGGCTCTGTTGAGGGCGACGTAAACGCAACCTATATGTTCATCTCGGGTATCCCGAACCACATCTTCGGCATACTCGGATACGATATGGTTCCGCTGTTCACAACGGCTGACCGAATGAGATATTGGCAGATTCTTCACGACCTTGGCGGTATAATCAAGGACGACGTATTGCCTCCCGAGCCAAACGACTTTGAGCACGAGGACATCGACACCCTCCCCGCAGGCATAACGACGTCTCTCAAATCATCGGGCGCGTTTGCCAAGATTGTAAAAACCGTTGATAAAAACGATAAGGAAACGAGGGCGATAGCCTTCAGGAGCGCGCCGGATGCCGCGGATATTATCAGATTCCCCCTTGACAACTTCTCAATGTATTACAACGCTATAAGCTTTGAGGCGGATATAAAGTTTGAGTCGGGCGGCGGCTCTGGTCAGATAGAGATGTATCCTTACGGCTCGCAGGGAGATGCGTACCGTATAATCTTCGACTATTCCGACGGCGGAAACGTTAGTGCCAGAACGATAAACGACTTTAACGGCGTTACAATCGGTAAAGAGGGCGAGTGGATAAGACTCCGCCTTGAATACTCCTATGCCGATATAGACTATGACAGAAACGGAACGAAGGACCTTCTCGTTAAGCTCTATGCTGATAATAAATACTTAGCAACGGGCTACACTCCCGCGCTTTCAAACGTGCTGAAGGAGGAAAACGTCTCCGGCTTGAGATTCCAGACCTGGGGATCGGCAAACCTCACCATGTACGTGGATAATCTGCTCTTTATGCAGGATACCGTAACGCTTGACCCCGCACCGGTAATCAATCCCGAGGACGAAAGCGAAACACTCACCTTTGAGCAGAGTAAGGCGGATAACATTCCCGGTAAGGTTTCGACCTCCGACCTCTCCGAAAAGGGAAGCATCACTGTTATAAACAGAGCAACCGACAGCGAAAAGCCAAATAGGGCGCTCGGACTTATCAGCCCGAAGGGCCCTGCCGACTCGCTTAAATTCTTTATTACAAAGCCCGCGGCAAATGCGTATAACGCGGTAGCCTTCGAGTCTGATATTATGATAGACTCCGAGTCGGGCAGCTTTGAGTACACGTTCGTT
>JAZOAA010000048.1:0-18219 GCA_045595265.1 Eubacteriales bacterium | reverse complement strand
ACTTGACATTGACGGAGTTATGTGGTAAGATTTTGTTAGCTTAAAATACCCCTCTGAAGTGTATTGAAAGCCTTGGTCACTGTGGAGCTGCAACTCTGCGGTGACCTCTCTTTTTGCTGCTTTTAACGTTTCGTAAACAAGGTTCCAATTCTTGAAGAAAATTTCGCAGAAGCTCGTTTTCCATTTCAAGACGTTTTACTTTCTTTTCCAAATTTTCCGGTTTGTTTGTTGGACGACCTCTCTTCAAGGGAGATACTTTCCGAACATTTACCTCGGGACCCAATCCACACCAACTAGAAATTGAATATCTGCTTATGCCATACTTGCGTTCCAACCAACGCAATCCGGCTCCATTTTTGTGTTCTTCAACTATTTTCTGTTTTATACTTTCCGGATAATGTTTTTGTCCTTTTCTGTTCCCCATGCAAAAAGCCTCCTGCAGTAGATATTTCTATTCTACTACAAGAGGCTTTTTTATTCGATGTCCGTTTTTATGGGTTCAGTTCACACGGAGGTGGGGTTAATCTTTAGCCTTCACTTCAAGGCGAAGCTTATCACAAGGGCTTTTTTGAAATCTGTGCGTAGGGTCTTGGATATGCGGGGGGAGTTTTCGCACCCTTTTCCACTGAGATTATGGGGTGGGTGAGTGGTTCTTGACCGTCGGCTTTTAGGGTTACGATATCGGCTGTGGGATTCTTGCCTCCCAAAATTGCGAAGGCTTTCTTTGCACTGTTCAGCTCAAACTCCGCGTTTTTTCCCTTCATCGCAAGAAGCTTGCCCCCGACCTTTACGTAAGGCAGGCATAGCTCGGAGAGAATACGCATCTCCGCAACGGCACGGGCTGTAGCATAGTCAAATTTTTCTCTGTATTCGGAGAGCTTTGCGCCATCCTCGGCGCGCATCGTCACCGCCGTAACGTTATTAAGTCCCAGAAGCTCTGCCGTTTCTCTCACGTAATTAACACGCTTTTCGGTAGAGTCCATGGCAACTATTTTTATATCATCACGCACAAGCGCAAGCGGCAGAGTAGGAAATCCAGCACCGCAGCCAACGTCGATGACTGTCGCGCCTTTTTTTATTTTTGAAGCAAGGGCAACACAGTCGGCATAGTGACCTAAAATTATCTTTGTAGGCTCGGTTATGGCTGTGAGATTGTATTTTTCATTCTCTTCAAGCATTCTCTTGGTTAAAAGCAGAAATTTCTCCGCCTTTTCAAGAGAAAGATATGAGCTAAGTCCGTTTCCCGAAAAAGTTTTTGTAAGATAAGACTTAAATTCCTGTTCATTTATTATAGTAGGCATAACGCTCTCCGTTTTCATATAGTTATGCTATAATTATATCATAATATAAAAGATAAATCAACCATCTTGTATTGACTTTATCTGTTTTTGAGAGTATAATAAGTTATAAACCGTGCGGTTGCTTGTGACATAGGAGAGCATTATGAGACAAAATTTTGATGAAAATATGATAGTTAAAAAGGGCATCACACGCCCGGGAATAAAATATTACAGTATAGATGAGCAGCAGTTTGAAATATACGGAGTGATAAAGGCGCAAGAGGGGTATGTAAGAATGCCTCGGGAGGTTGCAAAAACTGTAAGTGCCGGCATTGCGCAGGATTACGCAAATACCGCTGGCGGAAGGGTGAGATTTGTTACTGATAGCTCATACGTTGCGGTTTCGGCAGAACTTTCGTCTATTTATCAGTTCTCGTCTATGAGCATTATGGGTACTTGCGGAATTGACGTCTACGTTGACGGAGAGTTTGGCGGTATTGTCCGCCCCGACGTAACAAATCCCGATACGCATATCACCGATATTGTCAATATGCGTAAGAGCGGCGAGCACGTCGTAGAGGTGAATTTCCCGCTTTATTCGGGTATTCGTGAGATGTTTATAGGCATTGACGAAAACGCAAGTCTAAAGTCCGCGCCGAAATACACCCACGATAAGCCCATAGTATTTTACGGTTCTTCTATAACCAATGGCGCGTGTGCCTCGCGTCCGGGACTTTCTTATCCCGCGAGGCTCTCGCGAATGCTTGATTCTAACTATATAAATCTCGGCTTCGGCGGTCTTTGTAAGGCGGAGCAGGCAATGACAGACTACATCGCGAGCCTTGATATGAGCATCTTTGTGCTTGATTACGATTACAATGCACCCGATGCAGATTATCTTGAAAAAACGCACGAAAACGCGTATCTTACAGTAAGAGAAAAAAATCCTCTCCTCCCCATAGTGATGATAAGCTGCCCGCGCGCCGACCTTGCAGGCGCTTGGAGCACCCGACTCGAAATAATCAAGCGCACCTATGACAACGCCGTAGCAAAAGGGGATAAAAACGTATACATGATAAACGGCAGCGAATTTTTCTCTGACATCGGCTATGATTATGCCGCCGACGGAGTACACCCCACAGACCTCGGCTTTGACCTTATGGCAAAGGGAATATATCCGTCACTTAAACAAATACTTGATAAAAGAGATTGAAAAATGGATATAGGAAAAATAGATAAAAATCTCTCGGTAGATGCGGAGATAGATAAGAGCGGCTTTGTATTTTACAACCCCGAGGAAAAGCCGTTTAGAATTTACGGAGTAAAAAGAGAAGGCGATAGGTTTTACCGTATTCTCGGCGAGGTAGCAAGAAAGGTAAGCGACGGCGTTTACTCGCTTTCATCTAATACGGCGGGCGGCAGAATTCGTTTTGTAACAAATAGCAGAAGAGTAGCACTTGTAGTAAAGCTTACCGCAGAGGGACATATGCCTCATATGGCGCTTTCGGGTTCTTCCGGCTTTGATTTTTACGTCAACGGAGTTTATACCGCAACAGCGATACCGCCAATAAATATGAAAAGCTTCGCCTATGAAAAAATCCTTACAAAATCCGACACCGAGGACACCGTTACATTGAATATGCCCCTTTACACAGGTGTGAAGGAGGTGCTTGTCGGTCTTGACGAGGGTGCAACTCTTAAGGAAGCACCCGATTATACATACGAAAAGCCCATAGTTTATTACGGTTCGTCAATTACGCAGGGTGGTTGCGCTTCAAGGCCCGGCATGGCTTACGAGTCGATAATAGAGCGCGCTCTTGACTCAAATTATATAAATCTCGGCTTTTCGGGTTCAGCCAAGGGCGAGGATGCCATGGCGGATTATATTGCAGGACTTGATATGGGCATTTTTGTCTACGATTACGACCACAATGCCCCGAATACCGAACACCTTGAGGCAACTCACGAGAGAATGTTCCTTAAAATAAGAGAAAAACACCCCGATTTGCCAATAGTCATGATATCAAAGCCCAGATCCCGCCCCGGAGGTGATACAGACAAAAGAAAAGCGATTATCACCCATACATATGACAATGCCGTTGCCAGAGGGGATAAAAACGTCTATCTCCTTTACGGCTCGGACTTTTTCAACGGATTAAATTACGAATACACAGTTGATGATTGCCACCCGACCGACCTCGGATTTTGGTTTATGGCGCAAGGAATTTTACCCACGCTGAAAAAGATACTTAAATAATAAAAGCGAGCATTTGTAAACACTTGTTTGCAAATGCTCGCTTTTTCCTATATTTTGAATATTATATCGCCATACGTTGGCATCGGCCATGCTTCGCGCGAGCAGAGAATCTCCATAGAGTCTACAAGCCTACGAAGCGCATCCATCTTTGGTATTACGCTGTCCTTATAGTAGAAGGCAGCCTCCTCGTCGGAGCTTTTTGAGATGGCCGTTTTTTCAACTCTCTCAAGAGCGGAGTATGCGTCATACGTAGATGAAAGAAGATCGGAGAGCTTTTCGATTATATCGCACTCGGCGGAAACGTTTATGTTTTTAGAAACCGCGAGCTTTGCGTTTACCGCCTCGGAAAGTGTACCTATATACTTAGAAACGGCGGGAATAATATCACGCATAGTCATCTCAAGCATGGTACGTGCTTCTATATTCTTTATCTTTCTGTAGCTTTCGAAGAATATCTCACGTCTGGAGAGCATCTCCGTCTCGCTCATAACGCTGAATTTTCCGAAGAGCTTTATGTTTTTCTCATCAGTGAAATGGGCGTATGCCTCGGGAGAGGTGCGGTAATTTGAAAGACCGCGTGTCTTCGCCTCTTCTTCCCATTCCTTCGAGTAGGAGTTGCCGGAGAAGAGTATTCTCGAATGTTTCTTGAACGTATCGGCTATAATTCTGTCGAGCGTTCCGCTGAAATCAATAGTTTCTTCTAAGATGTCCGCAAATTCTGTGAGAGCCTCCGCAACCGCAGTGTTCAGAACTATGTTTGCCAGCGCTATATTCTGCGACGAGCCAACCATTCTGAACTCAAACTTGTTACCCGTGAAGGCGAAGGGCGACGTGCGGTTTCTGTCCGTTGTATCCTGCCTTATGGTAGGAACGCTCTTTACTCCGAGTGACATATATTTAGTATCTCTCTTTGAGTATCTGGAGCCGTCTATAATTGATTTTATAACCGTGTCAAGCTCTTCACCGAGGAATATAGAAATTATCGAAGGAGGAGCTTCGTGACCGCCAAGTCGGCAGTCGTTTCCGGCTGTTGCCGCAGAAATGCGAAGCAGGTCCTGATACTCGTCAACCGCGCGTACAACTGCCGCAAGGAAGAGCAAAAATTCCTTGTTTTCACCGGGATTTTTACCCGGCTTGAAGAGGTTTTTTCCACCGTCGGTGGCAAGCGACCAGTTGTTATGCTTACCCGAGCCGTTTATTCCTTCAAATGGCTTTTCGGCAAGCAGGCAGACCATATCATATTTTTCCGCAAGCTTTCTCATATATTCCATTGTGAGAAGGTTGTGGTCTACGGCCAGATTTGTAGTTGAGAAAATGGGCGCGAGCTCGTGCTGTGAGGGTGCTGCCTCGTTATGCTTGGTCTTAGCGCTGATTCCCAGCCTCCAAAGCTCTAAATCAAGCTCCTTCATATAAGCGCTTACTCTCGTGGGAAGTGTTCCAAAGTAGTGGTCTTCAAGCTCCTGACCCTTTACCGCAGGCGCGCCAAAAAGCGTTCTGCCACAGTAGAAGAGGTCGCGTCTTGCCTTGAAGTCCTCGGCATCAATCAGGAAGTATTCCTGCTCAGCACCTACGGTTGATATAACTCTCTGAGTAAGAGTATCACCGAAAAGGCGTACTATACGTAGCGCAGCGCTGCTAATCGCGTCCATAGAGCGAAGTAGCGGAGTTTTTGTATCAAGGGCCTCGCCGCCGTAGGAGCAGAAGGCCGTCGGTATGTAGAGCGAACCGTCCTTTATAAACGCATAAGATGCAGGGTCCCACGCAGTATATCCGCGCGCTTCAAAAGTTGCTCTGAGTCCGCCGGAGGGGAAGGAAGAGGCATCGGGCTCACCCTTGATAAGCTCCTTGCCTGAAAATTCCATTATAGCCTTGCCGTGGCCGACGGGAGAAAGAAAAGCGTCGTGCTTTTCTGCCGTTACACCCGTAAGCGGCTGGAACCAGTGTGTAAAGTGGGTTGCTCCATGCTCAATAGCCCAATCCTTCATAGCTCCCGCAACAACGTCGGCAATTCTTGCATCGATTTCTTTGCCGTTGGCGATAGTGTTTATAAGAGATTTATATACCTCTCTTGGAAGCCTTTCTCGCATCACATCCTCACTGAAAACCTGTGAGGCGAAGATGTCCTGTATGCGCTCTGTCTTTTCCATTTTTTCTCTCGCCTTTCTTAAAAAAATCGTATAATAAAGTATTATACACTAATGTGTAGAAAAAGTCAAGGATTATCGCCCTGCGCTTTCACTTTTTTATCTTTCATATTGACTTTTATGCCTGCTTTTGATATAATATATCCTGTTAATATAGTGATAAAAACGAAGGAAAAAGAAATATAGATGTATTACATAACGCTGGACCTTGAATGGAATCAAGCGTACGCCGAGAAGGCGTTGGCTGTCCAGAAGCGTCTGTCCTGCCGTCTGCGCGGCGAGGTTATACAGATAGGCGCTGTAAAGCTGGACAAAAAAATGAATATCTGTGGGTCGTATCAGATAATCGTTAAGCCGAAGTATTTTAAGAAGCTACATAGGCACGTGTCTGCGCTGACGGGTATAACCCAGGAGCAGATGGATATGGGAACTCCGCTTACCGAGGCGGCAGAGAGATTTAAGAGCTGGTGCGGCAAGGACTTCGCCTTTCTCACCTGGGGGCCTGACGATATCCCGATGTTGAAGGAAAATTTCCATATTCACGACCTTGAGACAGGCTGGCTTGAAGAGAGGGTGTATGACCTTCAGCACATATTTAATCTCCAGACCGACGGTCTTTCAAAGCAGCGCTCGCTCGAGTATGCGATGGAGTATTTCGAGGTACCGATGAATCTTCCCGCGCACGATGCGCTGAACGATGCGTATTTTACAGCTCTTGTAGCACAGAAGCTTGACGTACCTGCCGGCATTGCTGTTTATTCCAAGGCAAGAGGGGACTTCCTTGAAGAGAGCGTTATCGGTGATGCAGACGCGGGTGATGACGGTTACGTAACTATAAACGAGCTTCTTGACGACTCTATTGTGAAAAGCCCCGTCTGTCCCGTATGTCAAAAAGCGCTTACCTTATGCGACAAGCCTCTTCACTCCAAGGGTCAGAGATATACCTATCATTATAGCTGCAAGAAGGACGGAGACCTTCTCCTGACTCTGAAGCTTCATAGAAACTTTAACGAAACGTGGCGCGCAAGGCGCACGGTTAAAAAGGCGGACGAAGCAGCCCTTGCCGAATTCCGCGACGGACTTGCGAGAGCCGAGCAGGCGCGAAAAACGGCGAAGAAAAGAAGAGTCCGCCACCGCCGCCCCTCCTCAGAGAAATCACCTGCCGCAGTGGCAGAATAAAAAAAGAAAAACCGCTTAACATTCCGAACCCTTTTTACGGAAAGCATAAGCGGTTTCTTTTTTGTTTTAAGCTCTCTTTTTAGCCTTTGCCAAAATAAGAAGCACTGCCGCAATCACTAAAGCAACTGCTGTAACTATGCCCACTGCGAGCCAGTTTACCTCAACAAGACCAGTTATCATAAATTCTCCGTCGTAGTTTTGGAGCTTTGAGAATACGAGAACGGTGTCGGTAATGAGAGCGGCCAAAACTGCAAGTCCTGCACCGCTAAAGCAGAGCGCTGAAAAGTTATCGAAAGCCTCGCTTCGCAGTCTCTTTGGCGCTTTTTGGGTAAAATCAAGAGATGATGTCAAATAGGCTGCCGTCAGCACCAAAATTATGGTTTCGGGAACCATATAAGTAGCGTTATAGCTTAAAGAATAAACGATAGCAGCCTCTGTGGGAATAGAGAGTCCCGCCCAGATTGTAGCGCCCGAAATAACGTGGCAGAGGTAACGGATAGCACTGGCAAGTGTTACACCGATAGTTGCCGCAAGAGACTGTGACTTCACCCACTTTTTTACAAGTCCAACCAGTCCGAAAACGCTAAATGCCAGTATGTAGTCAAATACTCCAAGGGCAATAAGCGACTCGGGCGTTGTGAAATAAGAGAAGTTTTTAAGCCCTAAAAGCAACTGAATTATCGATGCCACAAGGGCAGAGCCTATTCCGTACTTAAAGTTGTGTCGGTGAGCGATAACCGCTATTGGCAGCATAGATGCGAGTGTTATCGAGCCGCCGTATGGCATCTCGAAGAGCTTAAAAACACTTAATACCGTCGATAGCGCTATCATAATACTACATTCTGTAAGCACTCTTACGTTGATTTTTGCCTTACTGTTCATTTTGTTTTTCCTTTCAGAAAATAAAAATACCGCACAGGATACATCCGTGCGGTATAGAATAAAGGCAAAAGCCAAAACTATCTCCCTACGACGGCATTATCCGTATCAGGTTAAAGGGTTTGACGAAAAGTGTCATCTCAGCAAAAAGCACCCCTGACATATATTCTGTTCGGTTCGTTTTGTAGTATAGCACTTTTTCTGCGTCTTGTCAAGTGCTTTTTGAAAATTAGTTTTCTATCATTACAAGGAGCGTACCGCGCTTAACCTCTATCTCACACTCACAGTCGAGAAAGCTGTTTGACACACCTAAAGGAAAATCGGGCGTGAGGGTGATATCCTCTGCCTCGTACTTTGCGCCCTTGATAGAAACGCCGCACGCCTCTCCCTTGAAGGCAAAGACGGAGAAGGTTTTGCCTTCCTTTCCCAAAAGAGTGATTTTTTCGTTCTTAATTGCAAAAATCTCATATCCGTCGGCTACAAGAGTGATATCGTGTCCTGCGTTTTTTCCGTGAATAAGTAAACTAAGGTTTGCAAAGGTGTGATCTATACGGCCTCCGACACCTCCGAAGAGCATAAACTTTTTGTATCCGCGTTTTACGCCCTCGTAATACGCAAGAAAGGTGTCCGTTTCGTCTTTTTCTACCGGGAAGCGCAATGTTTCAACGTCACGCGGACTCTCACTTAACGAGTCCATATCGCCAACGAAAAGGTCGCATTTAATCCCGCGCTTTATCAGCGTGTCGTATCCGCCGTCCGCAGCAATTACAAGGTCTGACTCGTCGGGGGCGAAATTCCCGTAGAAATCTCCCGCACCTACAATGTAACAGGTTTTCACCTATTTACCTCCCGAACTTCAATTTCTAATTTGACATTTCTCGTTTTTAATTTATTTCACGTCTGTGAAAGGTCCAGCATCTCGTCAATAGCACGCATTATACCGAGCTTGCCGTAATCATATGTAAGTCCCCCCTGCATAAAAGCGGTGTAGGGCGGAGTTACAGGACCGTCGCAGGAAAGTTCGTTTGTCGCGCCGGTAACGAAAGTACCCGCTGCCATAATTTCGGGGTGAGCATATCCGGGCATATCTCCCGGCTCGGGAATACAGTAAGCCTCAACAGGAGAGCCCATCTGTATACCCTTGCAGAATTTTATAAGCTTGTCTGCCGAGTGGAGATTTACCGTTTGAACGATGTCCGTGCGCTTCTCGTCATATTTGGGGTCAACCTCGTCAAAGCCGCAAAGCTCCAGCATTCTCGCGGCAAATACCATGGACTTCAGTGTAGCTGCCGTCGTGGTGGGAGCCATAAAGAAGCCTTTATAAAGCGAAGCTAATTGGTTGAAGTTTGCGCCAAGCTCCTTACCGATGCAGGGCGCGCTGAATCGCTCGGCAATATCCTCAATTACCTCGCGTTTTCCGACGCAATAACCGCCCGAAACTGCAAATCCTGCTCCGAGGTTTTTCATCATTGAGCCAACGAAAACGTCAGCGCCAACGTCGGTTGGCTCTCTGTCCTCGGTAAACTCGCCATAGCAGTTATCAACCATGACTATGGTTTTTGGAGATACGCGCTTTATAACCTTTATCGCCTCTTCAATCTTATCAATAGTAAGACTTTTTCTCTGGGAATATCCGCGGCTGCGCTGAATTGCCGCAACGCGAACGTCACCCTTTGTGAGTCTTTTTTCTATCGCCTCGAGGTCAAAGTCGTTGCCTATAAGGTCGATTTCCTCGTATTTTACGCCGCATTTTATGAGCGAATTTCTGCTCTCACCCGAAGTGCCTATAACACTCTTTAAGGTATCGTAAGGCGCGCCGGAAACGTAGAGGAGTGTTTCCCCATATTTAAGAAGACCGCCGAGAGTTACAGCAAGCGCGTGAGTACCCGACATAAGCTGCGGTCTTACAAGCGCATCCTCTGCGCCGAAAACCTGGGCATAAATTTCTTCCAACTTATCTCTTCCCGAATCGGTAAATCCATAACCCGTGATTTCGATAAAATCAGCGGTAGAAACCATTTTATCCTGAAAAGCCGTAAGCACCTTTGCCGAGCAGAGAAGTGCATTCTCGTCAATTTTTTTGAAAATCTCCGCACAGTCAGCCTCAGCCCGTCTTGCAAGATTTGCAGTATAGTCGCTTATTTTATAGCCGTAATACATTTTTATATTTCCTCTGTTAATCTCCGAAGCTCTCGGAGATTTTTTATTTCATAATCCGGAATGATTTTCCCTTTGTTTTCTTTGCTATTTGGGTTATAGTAGCAGGTGCACACTCCCGCATTTTTACCGCCCAAAATGTCAGACTGCAGACTGTCGCCAATTATAATAGCCTCGCTTTTGTCGAAGTGTGGAATAGTGGCAAAGGCAGCCTCGAAAAAGCGCCTGTCAGGCTTTGAGTATCCAAGCTCCTCGGAGATGAAGTATCCCTTAAAGAAGCGGTCAAGGCAGGCGTCCTTAATACGTCTTGACTGAACAGAATACAAGCCGTTTGTAACTGCATAAAGCTCGTATTTTTCACAAAGCTCCGCTAGCATATCCTCAGCTCCCTCGATAAAGTGGTGCTGACCGCCAAGCGCCCACTCGTAAATCCTCTGCGCTCCATCGGGGGATAAATTATTCAGTGAAAGCTCGGCAAAAAGTAGCTCAAAGCGCAAAATTATGAGCCTTTCTCTCGCAAGCTCTCCTCGCTCAAAACCGTCCCAGCACCGTCTGTTTATCCTGCTGTATCTCTCTATATTTTCCTCGGTTGGTGCAATTCCGAGTTCGGTGAACGTCTCGGTAATAGCCGCCCGTTCCGCCTTGGCAAAATCAAAAACGGTGTCATCAAGGTCAAAAAGGATATATTTTAACATAACAACAGCTCCTTTTTATATAACGGAAATATTCTACCATAAACAAGAGATAAAATCAAGTTTTTTCCGGAAAAGGCTAGAATAAAATTATTTTATCTCTTGCTCGAGGTTGATAAATTCTTCTGTATTAAAGAAATCAACAATGCTGATTCCAAATCCGTCGCAAAGCATTTTTATAGTTACAACACCGGGATTTTGACTTTTTCCGTAAAGAATATTTTTTATTGATGACGGTGCAACCGCCGACTCCATAGCAAGCTTGTGAATTGACATTTTTTTCTCACCGAGCAGTTGTAAGAGCCTGTTTTTTACTGCATTATAAGTACCCATTGTATCCTCCTAAAATATATTATTTCGACATTTTAGACTAATTATAGCCCAAAACTCTTGACAAAACGGGCTATATATGATACAATATAGGCTATAAATAGCCTGAAAGGCTTTTTGGAGGACGAAATGAAAAAAATATTTACAATTCTTTTGGCTATTACTCTTTCTGTAGCAGCGGCATTCAGCCTTGCATCTTGCAGTTCGTTAAAATGTGAAACAGATAACGGCAAGGCACACACTCATTCCCCTGCTACGGCGGTTAGAGAAAAAGAAATCGAGGCTACCTGCACTTCAAGAGGAGAGTATGACGAGGTGGTTTATTGCAGATGGTGTAATTACGAGTTTAGCAGGGAGAAGAAAATCGTTCCCGCTAAACATAATTACAAAGATTATGTTTGTACGTGGTGTGGGGATGAGGTAGCTCATAGCGCGGGACTTGAATTTGATTACAACAATGACGGTGCCTGTTATGTTTCTGGAATTGGAACTTGTACGGATGCGGACGTAATAATTCCGATAGTATCTCCGGAAGGTGACAGCGTAACAGGCATTGGCTTTTCTGCGTTTGATCAGTGCTACAGCCTTACAAGCATAGTTATTCCCGACAGTGTTACAAGCATTGGCGATCGGGCTTTTAATGGGTGTGTAAACCTTACCATTGGAGCCATTCCGACCAGCATTACAAGTATTGGATTTGAGGCATTTTCGCATTGTGATAGCCTTACGAGCATAGTTATCCCGGATAGCGTAATAAGCATTGGCAATTGTGCGTTTGCTTCTTGTGACAATCTTACCGACATTATTGTAAGTGGTAAGAATGAAGCCTACAAAGCTGTTGATGGAAATTTATACACTAAAGACGGCAAGACTTTAATTCAATATGCTAAGGGAAAAGCCAATGAAAGCTTTTTAGTTCCTGATGATGTTAAACACATTGGGGATGGAGCTTTTGAAGATTGCGACAGTCTTACAAACATTATAATTAACGATAGCCTTACAAGCATTAGCGCTAATGCACTCGTCAATTGTGATAATCTCATACTTAACACATATGACAATGGTGAGTATCTTGGTAATGAAGCTAATCCTTACGTAGCTTTGGTAAGAATTTATAATTATGACATAACATCTTCTTTGAGTGTCCATGCGAATACTAAAGTGATTAAAGATTGCCTATTTTCTGATTGTTACACCCTTACAAGTATTACCGTAGCTGACGAAAATACTGCTTTCAAGTCTATAGACGGAAATCTATATACCAAAGATGGTAAATTAATTCAATATGCTAAAGGAAAAGACGAAAAAAGCTTTATTGTTCCCGATGGCGTAACCTGCATTGGCGCTTATGCGTTCTCTGAATGCACAAGGCTTACGAGTGTAGTAATTCCTGACAGTGTTACAAGTATTGGTGATAGAGCTTTCAACCATTGTCGAAGTCTTAACATGGTTGAAATCGGTAATGGTGTAACAAGCATTGGTTGGCAGGCGTTTGCTGGATGTGAAAACCTTACGATAGTAGAAATCGGCGACAGCGTGAACAGTATAGGAGAATCTGCTTTTGGCGGGTGTACAAACATTAGCTCGGTAGTAATTCCTGACAGTGTTACAAGTATTGGTGATAGAGCTTTCGAGAATTGTGAAAGTCTTAACAGTGTAGTAATAGGTGAGGGTGTAACAAGCATTGGCGATTTTGCGTTCAATAGCTGTAAGAATCCTATCAGCGTTTACTACAAGGGCACTTCTCAGGAGTGGAAAACGATAATCATAGGAGGTCATAGCTTAAGTAACGATATCATAAATTGCTATTCCGAGGAAGAGCCTAACTATGACAAAGGATATATTTGGATGCCAGATGGTTTCTGGCACTATGACAGCGACGGTAAAATAGTTATTTGGAATAAGGAATAAAACGGAAACAAAAACAGCACTCCGATGGAAAACCAAGGAGAGATGTTTTTGTTTGGAAAATGAGAGATTTGAGAGAATTTAGAATTTGCAATAGGTTATACCTTTGCCAAAATCCTAACTTTTAACGGTTCGTAAAAGGAGATTCTTCGCAGATGTGTCCCTGCCTCCGTCGGTAATTTTTGCGGCTCATAATGACAAAAACGATATTCATAGAAAAAGGCGAACCGGTTTGGCTCGCCTAAATTATTAATCCAATATTAAGATTTTTTGAGGTGCGGAACTTTTTGCAAAAAGTTCTGCGTATTCTCTCATTTTTACCTTAAATATGTCCCTGGTCGAGGATCTCGATGCCCTGGGATTTAAGAATTTCCTCGGTATGCTCGGTGTCGTCGGTACGGAGAACGGTATATGCCTTGCCTGCCTCGGCAGTGATAAGTGCATAGAGGTATTCGATATTGATACCTCTGCCTTCAAGAAGGCTAAGTACCTTTGCAAGTCCGCCGGGAACGTCGGGAACTGCAAATGCGGTTATCTCTCTTACGTTTGCCGCATGGCCTGCATCGTCAAGTATTTTCTTTGCTCTCTCAGGCTCTTTAGTGATTATACGAACAATACCAAAGTCGGTAGTGTCAGCAAGGCACATGGATCTTAAGTCAATGTTCTCTTTAGCGAGAACGTCGGTTATCTCGTGGAGAGAGCCTTTTTTATTTTCAACAAAAACTGAAAGCTGCTTGATTGCCATTTTTTTGTTTCCTTTCGAATTAAATTTGTTAGCGCTGAAAATTGGCGAGTTTTTTTAATCGTGAAGATTACGCTCGTCGATAACTCTCTTCGCCTTGCCTTCGCTTCTCTGAATGGTCTTGGGGGGAACAAGGTGAACAGCCGGGCCGATACCGATCATATTACGAAGGGCGAGAGCCAGAGACTTTTCCTTCTCCGAAATAGCTTTAACCGAGTCGTCAAACTGTTCGGGCGGAAGCTCAACGTAAACGTCGAAGGTGTCGCTGTTGTTAACTCTGCCAAGCTTGATGTAATAGTTCTCGGAGAAGCCCTCCTTAAGGAGAACAGACTCAATCTGAGAGGGGAATACGTTAACTCCTCTGATAATCATCATATCGTCGCTTCTGCCCATAGGCTTAGCCATACGAATGTGGGTTCTGCCGCATGAGCAGGGTTTTCTCGAAAGAACGCAGATATCTCTTGTTCTGTAACGGATAACAGGGAATGCCTCCTTGTCAAGACAAGTGAATACAAGCTCACCCTTCTCACCCTCGGGAAGAACCTCGCCGGTGTTGGGGTTTATAATTTCAGCGAGGAAGTGGTCCTCGTTTATGTGCATACCACCCTGTTCAGAGCACTCGAAGGATACGCCGGGACCCGAAATTTCGGTAAGACCGTAAATATCGTACGCCTTGATGCCGAGGGTGTTCTCGATATTTCTGCGCATTTCCTGGGTCCAGGGTTCAGCGCCAAAGATACCCGCCTTAAGAGGAATCGTATCAGCAGTGTAGCCCTGCTCTTTGAGTGACTCGCCAAGATATGCAGCGTATGAGGGAGTACAGCAAAGCACCGTTGCCTTGAGGTCAAGCATAAACTGGAGCTGACGCTCGGTGTTACCCGACGACATTGGAAGTGTAAGACAGCCTACCTTGTGAGATCCACCGTTAAGACCGGGACCGCCTGTAAAGAGACCGTAACCGTAGCTTACCTGCACAACGTCCTCCTTGTCAGCGCCTGCCGCAACGAGAGCACGCGCGCAACAGTCTTCCCAGAGGTCAATATCGTGCTGGGTGTAGTAAGCGATAACGCGCTTTCCGGTTGTGCCGGAGGTAGACTGGATTCTTACGCAATCCTCAAGGGGCATAGCGCGCATTCCGTCGGGATAGGTTTCTCTGAGGTCGCTCTTTTCAATAAAGGGCAGCTTGTAAAGGTCCTCTATGCCGTGAATGTCTTCGGGTTTTACACCCTTTTTGTCCATCAGGTCACGGTAGTAGGGCACGTTGTTATATGCGTGCGCCACCTGCTTTACCAGCTTTTCGGATTGGAGCTTTTTAATCTCCTCAACCGGCATGGTCTCGATTTCCTCTTGATAGTACTTTCTCTTTTCCATTGGTTTTGCCTTTCTTATGTAAAAAAATGAATTTCTTATTTTCTTCCTAAAGCAAATGCCTTAAGATTCATTTCAACGAACTTGGGAGCAACGCTCTGGCGTATAGCCTCCTCCCATTTTTCAGGCGCAATATTCATATATTTTGACAGTCTGCCCATAAGTACAATGTTCGTAGCCTTGGCGCTTCCTGCTTCAAGAGCGGGTGAGAGAGCATCAATGCAGTCGATATCCACGCCCTTTGCCATAAGGTGCTCGAGTGACTCGTGAGGATATTCCATAGCGCCGATAATTACTGGCATGGGGTCAATCTCCTGTGAGTTGACAATGATTTTTCCGTTTTCTTTAAGATACGGGGTATATCTTGCCGCCTCAAGCTTTTCAAATGATACTATAAAATCAGCCTCTCCCTTATCAACTATCGGGGAATATACCTTATCACCGTATCTTACGTACGTAACAACGCTTCCGCCTCTTTGGCTCATTCCGTGAACCTCGGAAACCTTAACGTCGTATCCTTCATTAACAAGCAGTCTGCCGAGGAGCTTGCTGGCAAGCAGAGAGCCCTGACCGCCAACACCGACAATCATAATGTTTTTTGTATTATTCATTACGCTTCACCTCCGCAAATAGCATCAAATGCACACAACTGTTTACATACGTCGCAACCAACACACTGTGTAGCATCAATACAAGCCTTGCCGTTCTTCATAGAAATAGCAGGACAGCCAATCTTCATACAAGCCTTGCAGGAGCGGCACTTATCGCTGTCAACGTGAAGTGCGGGGGCGTGCTTTACATACTTAAGAAGCGCGCAGGGGCGGCGAGAGATAATAACCGAAGGCTCTTCGGCGGAAATTTCCTCCATGATAACCTTTTCGGTTTCCTTGAGGTTATAGGGGTCAACAACGCGGACTCTGTTAAATCCGAGAGCACGGCAAAGAGCCTCGAGGTCTATCTTTGTCGCGGGGTCGCCCTTGATATTATATCCGGTGGTGGGGTTCTGCTGATGTCCCGTCATACCGGTGATAGAGTTGTCAACTATAATAACGGTGGAGTTTGTACCGTTGTATGCAATGTTCGCAAGTCCGGTCATGCCCGAATGCATAAAGGTTGAGTCACCGATAACGGCAACCGTCTTTTTCTCGCTTTCAGCACCGCGCGCTTTGTTAAATCCGTGAGTACCTGAAACAGATGCACCCATGCAGAGAACGGAGTCAATAGCCGAAAGGGGAGGTGCCATACCGAGAGTATAGCAACCAATATCACCGAGAACGGTAATCTTCTTTTTTGCCAGAACGTAGAACAGACCTCTGTGAGGACAGCCCGCACACATAACGGGAGGACGAACGGGAATCTGGTCATCGGACACTACGGACTCGCCGATATCCTTGCCCATAATTTTAGCAATAAGGTTCTGCGAAAATTCTCCTATAATGGGGAAGAGATTCTTGCCGTCAACCTTAAGATCGAGAGTCTTGCAGTGGTTTTCGATAATCGGGTCAAGTTCCTCGATGACAACGACTTTGTCGTGCCTTGCCGCAAAGTCTACGATAAGCTTTTCGGGCAGGGGATTGATAAGACCAAGCTTTAGGACCGAAACGGAGTCGCCGTATATTTCCTTAACGTACTGATAAGATGTTCCGGAGGTGATAATACCAAGAGATTTATCCTCTGCAAGCTCTACGCGGTTGAGAGCGCAGCTCTCCGCATACTCGGTAAGAGCCTTGGTTCTCGCTTCAACGACGGGGTGCTTCGCAATAGCGTTTGCGGGAGCCATTACGTACTTTTTAGGCTCTTTAACGTACTCTTTAAGCTCGACGTCTTTAGGCTCTTCAAGCTCAACTGAACACTGGGAGTGAGCAATTCTCGTGCAGGTTCGGAAAAGAACGGGAGTATCAAATTTTTCAGAAAGCTCAAAGGCAATCTTTGCAAACTCCTTCGCCTCCGCGGAGTCGGAAGGCTCGACCATAGGAACCTTAGCACCTATTGCATAATGACGTGAATCCTGCTCGTTCTGAGAAGAGTGCATTCCGGGGTCGTCTGCAACGCAGATTACAAGACCGCCGTTTACACCCGTATAAGAAAGAGTAAAGAGAGGGTCAGCTGCAACGTTAAGACCGACGTGCTTCATACAAGCCGCCGCTCTGGCACCCGCAAGAGATGCACCGAAAGCAACCTCAAGAGCAACCTTTTCATTAGGCGCCCACTCGCAGTAGACCTCGTCGTATTTTGCCGCGTATTCTGTTATTTCGGTAGAGGGGGTGCCGGGGTAGCTCGATACTACCTTACAGCCTGCTTCATAGAAGCCGCGGGCTACCGCCTCGTTTCCCAGCATTAATTTTTTCATGTTTGTTTCTCCTAGAGTATCTAATTTAGCCGCTTATTTGCGCTTCCACAAGGCTTCCGCCACAGTAGATTTCGCGAAGCTTTGGTTTTTCTATCTTGCCGGTGGGGTTTCTCGGCACTTTTGCAAATATAATCTTTCTCGGACGCTTGTATTTTGGAAGAGAAAGGCAGAACTCGTTTATCTCCTCTTCCGTCGCGCTTTCGCCTTCCTTTATTTCAATGATAGCCGCCGCAATCTCGCCAAGACGCTTATCAGGCAGACCGATAACCGCAACGTCCTTTATCTTTTCGTAAGCTCTCAGGTGATCCTCGATCTGTACGGGATAGAGGTTTTCTCCTCCGGAGATGATAACGTCTTTCTTACGGTCAACAAGGTAGATAAATCCGTCCTCGTCAACCTTTGCCATATCTCCCGTAAGAAGCCAGCCGTCCTTGAGAATTTCTGCGGTAGCCTCGGGATTTTTATAATAGCACTTCATAACACCGTCGCCGTATACCGCAAGCTCTCCGACATCTCCCGGCTTTACAGGACTCAAATTTTCGTCAAGAATTGCAGTTTTCCAGCCAAAGCCGGCCTTGCCTATCGCACCAACCTTGTCAATGTTCTCGACACCGAGGTGAACGCAGCCGGGGCCGATAGATTCGGAAAGACCATAGTTTGTATCATAATCATGATGAGGGAAAACGCTCTTCCATCTCTTGATAAGAGAGGGGGGAACAGGCTGCGCGCCGGCGTGGGTAAGACGCCACTGCGAAAGCGTCTGCTCTGAAAGGTCAATATCTCCTCTGTCGATAGAATCAAGAATGTCCTGAATCCAGGGAACGAGAAGCCATACGATAGTAGCCTTTTCGCTTGATACCGCCTCAAGCACCCATTCGGGCTTTACGCCGCGGAGCAATACCGACTTTCCGCCTACCACGAGCGAACCAAACC
>JAZOAA010000047.1:0-7356 GCA_045595265.1 Eubacteriales bacterium | reverse complement strand
AAGAACCTACCGACCCCGAAACTCCTATCGATCCTGACACTCCCACAGAGCCTGACACACCCACAGAGCCCATCGAGGACGCAAAGGGTGATTACTTCCTTGATGAAAGCGCAAACGGCGGCCGTTGGGATTACGACAATGAATCCACTCCTTTGCCGTCTGTTGATAACGGTACGACAGGTCAATTCATAGTTAGCGACGGTTCGCTCAAGATTGAAGGAGGCGCTGCCGAAAACGTACAAATGGTTGCAAAGTTCTGGCTTTCTTATAGCGGACTTACGATTAATACTAATTATAACACCGATATATTTGAGTTTGACTTTATGCTCACAGCGGCTTCCAGCGAAACTCCCATGTACGTCAAGGTAGCAAACATCGCTTATAAGATTTATAAGAATGACGACGGCACGCTTTCCCTTGCGGTAGGCAGCACTATGACCAATCTCGGCGTATCGCTAGGCGAATGGGCAACCTTAAGACTCGAGCACCACACCGGCCAAAATAAGCTGAAGATATTTGTAAATAACGAGTATCTTGCCGAGCGTAGTACGGGTACGGCGGGTCAGGCATCTGCTATGATTTACCTTAGCGCCGAGGAGCGCGCGACAGACTCCGATGCTGACATTTTCGTAGACAACGTCTACGTCGGACACCTTATGACAAATTACGTCGCGGGCGACCCATCTCTTGCGCCTCCCGTAGAGGATGCAACGGGCGATTATTACCTCTCGGCAGGAAGCGGATTGAAGTTAGACTATGATGTCAAGGATACCGAAACTCCATCTGGAGATGACACCGCATACTTTACAAAGTCTGACGGAACCGTTAATGCGACTCTTTCAAACGTTGACGGCAGCTTGCAGTTTAAGAAGGTGTTAAACGGATCCGGAACAGGCGCTAGCTTCAGGTGGGTTTACGCTGCTGATTATTCTTCGTACGAAACACCGGTATACGTGTTTGAGTCCGATATGAAATTTGAAAACATCAATTATTCAGATGCTCCGTTTGGTTGGATAGAGCTTGCAAACTGCGGTCGCTCAGCTATAATATATTTCAAGCTTGTTTCAGACCAAATTAAGATTTATATCGATACTGAGGATAACGGTATAACCGTTAATAAGAATGAATGGAATAATATCCGAATTGAGTGCGACTACTCGAACAACAGCATAGTATTCTCTGTTGGTAACGAGGTAGCACACACAGCAACCAATATTTCATTCAGCGATAGTAATAGCAGAATGGTAAGAGTTTACTTTGACTATCGTACTTACGGCGGTAACGCAATACTGTTCGATAACGTATATATCGGTTATACCGAGGATGCATCATCAGCTTCGTAATATTAACAAAAAAGAGGGCAACCGAATTTTCGGTTGCCCTCAAAACTTATATTACTTAATTTTTTTGAGATATTCTACGATAACCTTTGCAAAGACAGGCTCGCCATTTTCGTCAAGCTTTCTGCAATACGACGAGTGTGTAGAGTCGGGAATAACCGCCTTTTCAACCCTTGACATATCGTAGCCGAAGTGACGCATTGTTGAAAGCATAAGCTCTGTCTGCTCGGGTCTGTTCTGCATATCGTTATCAGCGAGGATAAAGAGCATGGACGGATAATTTTCCGCATCACCGACGTAGTAGAGCGGTGCCGCCTCGTCAACCACGAGCTTTCGTCTGTCAAATCCGCGCTCCCTGAGTACGTTAAAGTGCGTTGTAGGCTGTCCCGCATCGTGAACGAAGCCCGCAATGTCAGAAACCTTAAGATTATTAAATGCAAGCCACTTTTTATCAAAGCATAGCATCTGCGAAAGATATCCGCCCGCCGACGTACCGCCGACAAAGACCCTTCCACTCCCGCCAAACGACTCGATATTTTTCTTGACGTAAGCAACAGCCAGCGCCGCATCTCTTATAAAGTCGGGATACTGCGCATTTGGATACATTCTGTAATTCGCGCTCACGTATGCAAAGCCGTTGTCGGTAAAATACTTTGCAACGGTAGGAGAAAGCTCACCGCACTTATCGCCGGTAACGAATCCGCCGCCGTGGAAATAAACGAAGGTGTCAAAGTTATCCGTGTTTGGCAGATAGATATCAAGCGCTCTTTCGGGATTTGTGTCGGGGCTGCCGCTGTGGCTTACAGCATAAGGAACGTTGTGCCTGGTTCTTATTTCATAAAGAAGCTTTCCGCGGTTTTTAAGCGACTCCTTCGCGCACTCGATAGCCGCCCCGTATTCATCTTTACTTACAAATCTATCAAAATTATTGTAGCTTACCTTGGTTATATCATAACCGCAAATAGCACCGAGCCACGTAAGAGCTATCGCAAATCTTCCGAGTCCAAGGCTTGCGTGGAAGCCGTCGCGGTGTATATCAAATCCGCGGTTCTGCAGTCTTTCAAGCGTCTCGCCCGCAGGGATAAAGCCGTCAGCGCCTATCTCCTTTTCCACTTTGCGATAGGCTCTCTCGACGTAAGAGAACATATCCGCATGAGTGCCGAATTTATGTGCCAGAAGTCTGTCCTTACCGCTATAACTCCAAGTCCCGTGAATATAAATTTTTGCATTGGGACAGCTCTTACGCAAATATGCAACAAGCTCGTTTATGTAAGGGAAATAGCTCTCCTCTTTATAAGAGAGGTGCGACGCCTGTTGGAGAGTTATTATATCCCAGTCGTGAGCCTCAATGCCGTCTTTAAGAGTTGATTTTCTTAAATGCTCCGCGTTTTCGGAATACTCGTAGGGTCTTGTCTCATTTACGAGATTATCGTAATGAGTCTCAAGTGAGCAGCCGCCGATGTAAAGATTTGCACAAAGAAGGTCAATACCCTCGTGCTCCGCAATAGCGTGAAGATACCTTTGCGCGTCCTCGGAAAAGCTGTTTCCGATTGAAAGTATTTTCATTTTTATTCTCCTTTTGCTGCCTTTTTGTCAAGAAGATAATTTCTGTAATAGAGGCAAAGGTCAATACCGACCATCAGAAGATTGAGTATGTAGAAGCATACGACGTACCACTTTGACGAAAAATCTGCCATATAAGCGGTGTTTAAGAACTTTGAGGCAATTCCCGCAATGTATCCGAAGAAAATAAGGCAGAGGAAAGAGAGCGACTTGCCCTTCGTTGTTCTCGCTTTATAGGATTTCATAACGTTCATCGGCCACGAAACTCCAAAGCTTACTATCATAATAATTTCAAGTATTTCCGACATTGTTTTTTCCTTTTTTTATTTTATTATACACCACAGAGCGGGCGGTGTAAAGTATGAAATCATGTATATTTACTATAACTTTTATAATATAGTGTATTGACATATTTTTATAATTGGTATATAATATACGTGAAAGACAGGAGAGAAAAAATGGAATTTTTACAGCTAGAATATTTTTGTGATGCTGCCGTGAGCGAAAACTTCTCCCACACGGCAAAAAAATATAACGTACCGCCATCAAATATTTCCCAAACGGTAAAAAGACTTGAGTCAGAGCTTGGCGTAAAGCTCTTTAACCGTACGTCAAACAGGATAACTCTCTCGGAACAGGGGCGCATATTTTATGAGGGGGTATCAAAAGGACTTTTGGAAATATCCGAGGCAAAAAACAAACTCACCGGAAAGCGCGGTGAGCTTTTTGGCGAGATTGTGATACTTATAAACACAAACCGCCGTCTTGTCACCGAGGCGATAGAAAAATTCCGCGCAATGTTTCCAAGCGTTTCCATAATTATAAATCACAGCGCAGTCAGCGGTGTGGAATACGACATGATAGTTTCCGCAGGCGCGCATATCAAGGGAGAGTATAATACTACCCCTCTTCTTAAGGAAAAAATGATGCTTGCCTGTCTTAAGGGAGCATATCCCGGTGAAAAATTCAGGCTCTCCGATTTTAGAGGCGAGAGATTTATCACGATGTCCGATAGCTTTCAGCTCTATGAGCAAACTATGCTTATGTGCAGGGAGGAGGGCTTTGCACCAAACATAGTTATACAGGCAGACGACCCCTATTACGTCAGAAGATACGTCGAGATGGGGCTGGGAGTTGCCATAGTTCCTTCAATCTCGTGGCGCGGTCAGTTTTCTGACAACATTCAGCTTATAGACATCGGCGACCACGAGCGAAAAACCGTGCTATACACCCCAAGACTCCGCACGCTGAACCCCGCAGTTATGAGGCTCTCGGAGATAATATTTGAAGTATTCAGTAAAGAAAGCGAAAACGCACTTGCATAATTTTTCGATATGTGTTAAAATAAGATATAATAATAAAGTAAGGAACTTGATTTATGAAATCTATCAAGGATATATATAAAATAGGTAAAGGCCCCTCAAGCTCGCATACTATGGGACCTGCGAAGGCGATGTCTATATTCCTTTCGGAAAATCCCGATGCCGACTCGTATTTTGTAACTCTCTTCGGCTCTCTTGCCGACACGGGTAAGGGACATGGAACCGACAAGGCGATAAGCTCCCTTACCGAAAAGGACGTTGAAATAGTATTTAATACGGCAGACCGCGAGGGACTACCCCACGAGAATACTATGGATATATACGCTGTTGTTGGCGGTAAGCGGCAGAACAAAATGCGCGTTATGAGCGTCGGCGGCGGAGATATCAGAATTGAAGGCAGAGATTCATCTGCTCTTGACGAAATATATCCCGAGTCCACCTTCGGCGAGATAGCCGAAATTTGCAAGCACGAGGGAATCAGGCTTTCCGATTACGTTATAATGCGTGAGGGAGAGGAAATATACGATTTTCTCTACACGGTTTGGGAAACGATGAAGAGCGCGATACACGAGGGTCTTACAACGTCGGGTATCTTGCCCGGAGGACTTGAGGTTGAGAGAAAGGCTCAGTATCTCTATAACCGCCGTCACATTGACGAAAGTCCAGTAACGAGAGAAAACAGAATAGTCTGCTCCTATGCCTATGCCGTCAGCGAGCAGAACGCGGATAACGGCACGATAGTAACAGCTCCCACCTGCGGTGCGTGCGCGGTGCTTCCGTCGGTGCTAAAGTATATGCAGGAAAAGCACGGCTTCACCGACAAGCAGGTGCTTCGCGCCCTTGCCGTAGCAGGACTTATAGGCAATCTGGTAAAAACAAACGCCTCTATCAGCGGAGCGGAGTGCGGCTGTCAGGCGGAGATAGGCACAGCCTGCTCGATGGCTGCGGCAGCCCTCGGCGAGATATTTGAAATGGGCATTGACCAGATAGAATACGCGGCAGAGATAGCCTTCGAGCATCATCTCGGGCTTACCTGCGACCCGATTTGCGGTCTTGTGCAGATTCCCTGCATCGAGCGTAACGCAGTTGCAGCTATGCGTGCGATAAACGCAATGAGCCTTGCGAACTTCCTCTCCGGCTCGCGTAAGATATCGCTCGACTTGGTTATAAAAACAATGTACGAAACGGGTAAGGACCTCTCACACCACTACCGCGAGACGTCAACGGGCGGACTTGCAAAGCTTTACACGAAGGAAAAGTAAAATGGAAAAAGTAAAGATAGACAGAATAAACGAGCTTGGCAGACTCTCAAAGCAAAGAGAGCTTACCGAGGCAGAAAAGCAGGAGCAGAAGGCGCTGCGCGAGGAATATCTTGCATACGTGCGCTCGGAGCTTCGCGGAGCGAAAATAAAAACGGAAGGGCAGGCGTAGTATATGGCAAAATGTGCAATATGCAGAAGAGCGGTAGATGAGGAGAGCGCTCCGATACTTGAGATGAGCGGCTACGGCTACACACGCGTCCTCTGTGACGAATGTTCTGCCGAGCTTGATACGGCAACTCTTGGCACCGATGCCGAAAAAATTGCCGAGGCTATGGACTCCATAGGCAAAAAGATGACCGTAACTGATGCAGACCCACACACCTTTGAGACCGTGGACGGCATTTTACGTAGTGCTATGGAGCGTGCCAAGGCTATCAAGGCGGGCGAATATGATTTTTCGCTTGATGAGGTGAACAACCCCGAGGATTTTGATGAAATTCCCGAGGAGCTTCGCGAGAGCGAGGAGGATATCGCTCTTGATAAGGCAGATGAAGAAAAGGCAGAGAAGGTCAACCGCTTCCTTGATTATGCGACGTTTGGCGCGATAGCGGCAGTCGTTATTTTCATCGCGTGGAAGCTTATTGATACCTTTATTCTTAAATAACGTAATTTTGAAAAAAGCCTTCGCATAGATTTAAGTGCGGAGGTTTTTTATAATGATGTCCTATCTTATTCCCATTCTCGTTACCGCGGTGGGAGCATATTTGATGTTTAGGCTTAGGTTTTTCTTCATTTTGCACCCCATAAGGACGGTGCGCCAGTTTTTATCAGCAGCTAAAGAGCGTGACGCGCGCCGCTCTCTCATACTAGCCCTTGCGGGAACGCTTGGGGTAGGGAACATTTTCGGTGTCGCGGCAGGTATTATGATTGGCGGTGCGGGGAGTGTATTTTGGCTCTTCGTGTCGTCGATATTTTCAATGATTATAAAATATTCCGAAACTCTTCTCGTTTTTGACAGTCCGATAGAGAGCGGAGGTATGGCAAGCGCGGTTAAAGGTATTTTCAGCCGCACAGGCGGTTTGCTCTCGCCGCTGTATGCCTTTTTGACGGTTGCGCTTGCGCTTCTTATGGGTGCTGCTATGCAGAGCGCCGCCGTAATAGACGTGGCACAAAAAACGCTTCGTATAGAGCCGCTGATATCAGCATTTATACTCCTAATATTACTTCTGCCTTGCTTTCTTGGGAACGGTAAAAAAATCGAGAGTATTACCGAATTTGTCATTCCTTTGACAACTATAATTTACATATTTCTCTCTTTATGCGTGATTTTTCTTAATTTTTCAAAAATCCCGACGGTAATTTTTGAAATTGTTTCATCAGCCTTTGCACCACCTTCTATCCTTGGCGGTACAGTATCCTGTGGCTTCTTTGTCGCGGTGAAGGAGGGCTTTGCCAGAGGGATTTTATCGAACGAGGCAGGAGTCGGCACGTCAGCCCTCGCGCACTCTCGCTCTCGCGGGCGCACTCCGCATATCGCGGGGCTTTTCGGTATATGCGAGGTGTTTTTCGACACCGCCGTGCTATGCAACCTGACAGCGCTCGTCATCTTGCTTTCGGTTGAGGATACGTCAGTATTTTCAACTCCGATGTCGCTTGTCACCACAGCCTTCACAGCCGCACTCGGTGAGGCTTCGGGCTATTTGCTTCTTGCTTTGATATTCGCCTTCGCCTATTCAACAGTCATCTGCTGGTATTATTACGGTACAGAGTGCGCCTCTTTGTATTTTCCGAAATTCAGAGCCTGCTTTGTTCCTCTTTTCATAGCGTTCGTCACTTTTTCAGCGTGTATACCGTCTTATTTTCTTCTCT
>JAZOAA010000046.1:0-9602 GCA_045595265.1 Eubacteriales bacterium | reverse complement strand
CTGGTAATACAGTCCATAGCTGTCATTACAACCTTGTCTGCGTAGTTGAAGGGGCGGTTTGCCTCCTGATATAGGAAGCTTATCTTAAACGCTCCGTTTACCGCATCGTATCCCGGCTTTTCTGCCCAAAGGCCGTTTTCTTTATTTCTCACATCCTCAAGGAAATCTATCGCGGTATCGAGAAGTCCTGCTGCGGAAAGCTGTCTTACCTGAGCCGCAAGATTATTTCCCGAATAATAAGAGTTCGTTTTCCAGTCGAATTTTTCAAGATACTCGATAAATGCCTTTTTGTTTTTCAGATATTCGGGCAGCGCTATAACAGAGCTTTGATCGTTTTCATCAAGATTCTGTTTAAGGCGCTCGTTAGCTGTGGGATACGGAAGCTTAAACTTAAGCCTATGCGAAAGGTCTACCGCCCATTGCAGGTCTCTTCCGCGCCTCGAATCCGTTATGTCCTTTCCCCACTGGGGGTGATAGATATATCCGTCGTCAATGTCAAGCAGAGAGCAAACGAACATAGCTATCTTTCTTCTCATCGCCTTAGGAAGCTCGTCGTCCGAATCTATAATTCCCGAATAATGTATCAGGTTCAGCGCCTGGAGAGTGCTTTCCACATCGGGAAGGAATCCCGAGTTGTCTCTTGCCGAATTGGAGTAATAAAATCCGCCGATTCCCTTGCTGTAAAGCTTGGCGAGCCATTCAAGCAGGCTGTCGGAGTACATCTCGTGATGGTCTCTCAGCGCTTCTATCACCGCATCGGCATTTCCACCCACGAGTGATATTTCCTCTTTCATCGCCTTCCATTTGTCATTATAAAGTTCGCTGTTCATTGGTATTGCCTTTCTTGTTTTGCGTTAGTTTTTTGTCCAAGCGTCATCGGTAGAGTCATTTCCGCCGAAAAGCTCGTCGTCGGTTTCGGGAACAGGGGGAGTGTTGCTTTCTCCACCCTCGGTGTCGGGGTTGTTGTTATCATTGTCTGAGCCGCTTTCGTTACCCGTGCCACCCGGATTTTCCGTTTCGCCTTGCTCTCCGGAGCCACCTTGGTTGCCGGAACCGCCTTGGTTGTCTGAGCCGCCTTGATTGTCAGATTCTTCATTATCGGGGGCTTCTGTAAGGTTATCGGTAGCAAACGAAACATTATCAAGCAGCATCTTTGCATCAACATCACCGTATGTGTAAAGCCTTACGTTGTCGAGGTTTTCGGGTAAAATGGGATTAGTGCCCGAAAGGGCATCTCCTACATAGCTGTTGTTTGCGAATATTCTGACCGCTGAGATACCTGTATCGGCAATGTAGTATTCAAGTCTGAGATTTACCCATTCACCTGTGCTTGCGACAGTGATATGCTGTTTCGACTGTCCCTTCGGAGTCACGTTCAGAACCTCAACCGCGCCTCCATCGGTATATCGGATCTCAAGGCAGAATGCCGAATCCTTGGCGGGTGTATCACCCTTACGGAAGTAAAGCTGATAAACGCTTCTGCCGCCCGATACGTTGGAGTCAATTTTAAGGTCAAGGGTGAATACCGCAGCGCTCTTATTGTCTGTGTTTATCTTCTTGAACACCAAGGCATCGTTATTACCCTTTGTGCTGTTAAAGGCGAGAACCTTTGATGCAACCAGGTTTCTCACCGCCTCTTCAACGGTTACTCTGCCGCCAAGAGATTTAAGAGTGGGAGTTATACCACTTGGGATATTACCCGTGAAGCTGCTTTCAAACGTCAGAAGCTTATTTCCGTTTTCGGAGTTTTCTGCCTCTGATTTGCTTTCCTTATACACCTTGGTATAGCTTTCGGCTATCATGCCGTTGAAGTGAAGCGAGGAATTGGTAAGCAGCTCAAGCTTAACCGAAGTAAGATCGCTTTGAGCAAACTCTTCACCGTATATGAGGCTTGAATTCGCTACAAACACATCATTAATAAACAGTTTTGTGATGTTTTGCGTGGTGTAATACTCGAATGAGAAGAGTGCCTTGTCTGAAATTTCAAAGCTAAAGAGCATAGATTCGTATCTTCCCTTGGCTTTTGTAACCTCGTACACCATGACTTTTGTTTCTGTTGTTACAATATCGTATGCCAAAGCGATATCACCGTTTGCCTTGATAAGACTTATACGGTATGCACCGCTTTGAGATTTATTTTTGTATAGCTCGGTAGAGAATATTACGGTTTTACAGCCGTTATCTCGTCTGTTTAGAGGAATAATAATATTCGCTGCTGTACCTGTAAGGTTAAGAAGCCTATCTGCACCAACGGATACTATCTCACCGCCATTTACGGTTACACCCTCGGGAAGCTGATTATCAAAATCAACCTCTTCGGAGTCTCCCTCCGGTTCGATTGCCTCGTCAAGACTCTTTTTTATTCTCTCGGAGTAAAGGTCATCGATCATAAGACCGTTTGCGCCCGAGCTTCCGACGATTTCAAGCTTTGCCGCCTTGTAAAGCGCAGCATTCGAGCAAACACTCTGGCTTATGGCAGCTATCTCACCGTCTATATAAAATACAGTTGCTTTGCCGCTTTCAAAATACTCTGCCTTGAGAACAAAGCTTTCTCCAATAGGCATTTTGTAGCAGTCTGTATACGAGCCGAGGGTGCCGTTAGGATATTCTCTTATGCTAAGAGTCCTCGTCTCACCCGAAGCCTCAATTTCAACAATAAATCTTGCAACAGGCTTGCCTCTCGAATTGGACTCGCTCATATTAAGCTCAAGAGTAGCCTTTCCCGAAAGAGATGTGAGAATAAAACGCATCTCGTTTGACACGCACTCAGCTCCCGCGGTTACGGTCACAGAATAAACCGACAGAGAGGATGCATCAGCCGATGCAAATTTCAGAGCCTTTGTCGCATCTCCGTCTGCGGTAGTATCGGCTAACTCAAACGCTCCGTCAAGGACAAGTCCGTCCTTAAGCTTATCAAGGCTATCTGTTGCCTCAAAATCGTGAGTTACTCTGTCTTTGCCTTTGGCATCAACGTTTATTGGCAGATCGGCACTGGGCACCGCCTTATAGAGGTCGTTGGTTCTGTAAAGACATACATTGTCCATAAGGAAAGATGCTGCCTCTGAGGAAAGAACTGCAATTCTCGTGTTGTTAAACACGTTTGTGGGTACAGATTCGCCTTCTGTTATCTTGATGCTGTTAGCGTCGTAATAGTTATCGCTTACCGCCGCCAGCTTTCCGTTATAATATACCTTGATACGAACACTATTATGGTCTCCGTTGTAGTATTCAACCTTAAGATTAAACCACTCGCCGATTTTCGGAGTTATTCCAAGCTCGTTTTCGATATACAGTGAGTGATTTCCGGTGGAGCTGTCCCAAACGTTGACGGTATCTCCCGTGACCTTAAAGCAAAGCATATATGCCGTGCCCATAATAAGCTGTACTGTGTAGCTTTCATCTGAGGATGTGATGCACATATCCCCCTCAAATACCTGGCAGGATTCGCTTGAAGCTATACTATTTTGAATATTGAAGAGAACTCTGTCATATCCGTCATCTGTAGATCTAACCTCAAGAACGTTTCCTTCGCCGCGTTTGTCCTGAACAACTCCGATGAATCCGCCCGAAGAAGCAAGAGACGAAATCTCAACGCCTTGCGGAAGTTCAAATTCGTCATCGAATGTTATAGGTTCTCTTGGGTCGCCTAACTCATCCTTTATAACAGGGTCAAGCTCTTCCATAATAGAAAGGAAAATCGCCGATTCTGTTTTTCCGTACTGCCTTGGAGCATAGCTCGCAAGTCCCAGTGCTTCAAGGCAACGAACAATAGTACCGTTTGCGCATATAGAGGTTGCGTTTACGTCACCCTCGTCGGTGTTGGCAAGAGCGACCTTAAGTCCCTGGCTGTACTCAGCAGTTTTGTGAGGCTCGAAGGAGAAGGAGCCGTCCTTTTTCTTGAAGGTGAGCTGCTTTTCGGCAGAAATTCTGATAGCCTCGGGCGCCATTTCCAAAAGACGTGCGCGAGTTCTTTCGGCAAGAAGACGATCCTCGGAGGTTTTCGCGTGGGTGGTTATATTATTTTGAAGCTCTGCAAGAGCATACCATACGTTGTAAACGTAGCAAACCGTCTTTACCTCGTCCTTCGAGGTCAGCATGGTGATGCAGGATTCAACAGCGAGATCTGCATTCGGGAATACCTTACCGAATGTATTATAGGTTGGAATAATTTTCAGTAATGCGTTTGTTGCGTCATAATTTACACCGTTGTCCCAAAGTCCCGTAGACTTATTCTGGTGCTCGTTGAACCAATCAATAAGAATATCGCACAGCGAATAGTCTGCCGAAAGCTCTTTGTCACGGTTCATAATTTCTTTTGCCTGTGAGCCTATCTCGTTACCTATCTCATAGAAGGACCTTTTGCCTTCTTTGTTCAGCTTGCTCTGCTCGTCGAGATAGTTCATAAAGCTTACCTTGTCAACAAGATGCGAGGTGGTAGTACCAGACGCTTGAATTACAGATGACACAGCCGACACACGAGATGCCGCAAGGCGCATGGTCAGCGCCGAGGTCTGTTCCGGATATGATAAAAACGATCCGTCGGGCAAAATGTTATCTCCCTTATCTCCAAGGGGTGTGTTGTAGGTCGGCTTGTAACCGAAAAGCTCAAGAGTGGATACAGATTTTGTCAAGTCTCTCGCCCTGCGCGACAGATGTTTGTCGACATCAGATTTCTGCCATTGTGGGTGATAGAAATAACCGCTTTTCGGGTCTTGAAGGCTTTTTATAAAGTGAACTATTTGCCTTTGCGTTCTTTCCGGCAGCCTTTGGCGTATATCCTCTGCATTGTCAAACAGCCCCGTTGCTATAGCAAACGTCAAAGCCTGGTTCGTTGATTCCGCATCCGGCAGATATCCCACGGTGTTTCGACCCGAATTAGAATAATAGAAGCCTCCGCCACCGCAGTATATAGTGTTTTTACATTCTCCATCGCAAACGCAGATATGTGGCTCATAAAGGTTTGCAAGCCAGGAAACAATATTCTCGGTGGTAACAGCGTCGTAATAAAATTTTACAGCTTCGGCAATAGCCTCGCCGTCAGCGCCCGCCTTATCAGCCTGCTTTATAAATTCGTCCCAAGCCACAGCGTCGGCTGCATCATCTATTGCCTGTTGGTATTCAATAGGGTCAACAAAGCCAACTCTTGCTATTCCGGAATTCATGCTCAGAGTATACTTGCCTCTGATAATATTAGAAATGAAGTATTGGCATGCCGTGATTTCGGCTGCTCCTATTTCGTATTTATCATTTTGATAGGCTATTGCCACGGAAGTTCCGTCGGAATAAATGAGATAGCCGCTCTCGTCATCCGTATTGCCTTCTGCTCTTTCAAGAAGACTGTATGCTTTGTCGGAAAGAGGCGTTTCAACATCACCTATATGTATTTCGTGCTTTCCGGTGGATCTGTCCGGGGTTTTTATCCTTGGACTGTATCCGAAAAGTGAGGTCAACTCTTCTCTTATAAGGTCTACTCCGGGAGAAAGCTCATTTATTATCAGAGTAACACTCTCTTCAGGCGAAAATATCACGCTATCCGATGAAGAACCGGAGCCTGCGCCAGCCTCGTTTCCTGCGGTACAGGAAATAAGAGTCAACATCAAAAGCATTAAGCAAAGGGCAAGCGTGGTTGCTTTTCTTATAGTCATAATTGACCTCCTTGAAATCTGTTTTTTGTTTTCTGATTTAATTTTAGCACCTACAAAAGCGTTTTTACATATCTTAATGTGTCTAAACAATTTCATTTTGTTGTTTCGCCTTGATTTTGATATTTTATTATGTTAACCTAAAAATAACATCAATAAACAACTGTGAGGTTATATATGAAATCTTTAGTTATAGATATAGATATGGCTGATGATATAACCGACATTATCCCTAAAGCTATAGGATATGACAGCTGTTCTGTACCGGAAGCCTATGAACGATATCTTGCCGATCACTATGTTATGCACATCTGTCTCTCGGGATCGGATGTGCTGAAAATAGACGGGAACGAACACACCATAAGTGCAGGAGAAATGTTTGTCAATCGCCCCGGGCAAAGACCTTTTTGCAGCAACAAAGCCTCCGAATGTTATGTTTGGGTAGCATTTTGCGGAAAACGCGCTCAACTTTTTAGCGAACCCATGAAAATAAAAAAAGCTCCATCGGGAATTGCACACCACCTAATGGATCTTTTGGAATCAAAGGAAAAGGCGCCGGATATATATGCTTCTATAATTTTGGAAGTGCTGTACACGTTCTACACAAAAACAGTCTCATCACATGACAAGATTTCTGAAGTCCGTAATTATATTAAAGACAATCCGATAGGATTTATGACAGTCAATGATATTGCCGCAAAATTTGGATTTGAACGTAGCTATCTTCACAGAATTTTTAAGCAGAGATACGGTGTAAGCATTAAAAAGTTTATAGTTGATATAAAGATGATGAGAGCTAAGGAGATGCTGGTGGCGAGGAACTCCGTCTTGGAGGTTGCATATAAAGTAGGATATTCGTCAGAGTTTAATTTTTCAAGAGCCTTTAAGCAATATTACGGCATAACTCCGAGAATGTTAAAGGATAAAAAAGGATAAAATGATGTACCCTATTATAACAGAAAACGAACTCGTTACCGTAACCGAAACCTATGCGGTGATGCCCGACGGTGTGCAGCTCTATACGAGATACGCCGTGCCCAAAGGAATTCAAAAATGTCCTACCGTGTATATCCGAACACCGTACGAGGATGCTCACAACGGACTTGCGCACGACGTTGAAGATTACAATAATGACCTGTTTATTGAACACGGCTACGCTGTTTTCCTTCAGCACTGCAGAGGAAGAGGCGACAGCGAAGGCGTGTGCATTCCGTATCGGGAAAGAGAGGATGGGCTGGCAACTCTTGATTTCATTCGCTCGCTGCCGTTTTACAACGGGGAAATATATATCACGGGCGGAAGTTATCTTGCGTCGGTTCATCTCTGTTATCTGTCTGCAAAGCCAAGTGATATTAAGGGGGCTTGCTTACAAATACAGACCGACAGAATGTATTACCGAAATTACAGAAACGGCTGTAATTATAATCTGAACAATGCTTTATGGTGGGCAAGGATGCTTGAAAGAAGATTCCCTGAGCAGCAACACGGGCAGGCTTATAATTTACCGTATATCGATACGGCAAAGCGTATTTTTGGCATAGATGTTCCCGAGTTTACCGAAGGTCTGGTCCATAACTCCTGCGACGAGTTCTGGAAAAATGATCCTCGTTGGAACGTTGTGGAGAAACTCGCCATGCCTACGCTCTTTGTTGAAGGGTGGTACGATTTTTACATAGATGGTATGATGAATATGTGGGAGCGTCTCCCCGGGAAAACCAAGAAGCTCTCAGCTATGCTCGTTGGCCCGTATGGTCACGCGACAAGCGTCAGCGAAAAAGCCGAATATCCTTTAAAGCACGGCAATCTGCCGGGCGATTATATTGTCGAATGGTTTGACAGTATTCGAAAAAACATACCGTACAAGTACGCAGAGCTGGGCAAAGTGAATTATTATATAATTGGTGCGGACGAGTGGCATACCGATGATTATCCTAAAGAAGGAAGCGGCGCGAAGCGCTTTTATTTTGGAAAAGAAGGCAGATTGCTTACGGAAAAACGTTGCGAAGAGGCGATCAGCTTTTTATATGATCCGACCTCTGTCAGCAACTGCTACAAATTCGGTGATATCTACCGAGCACATCGGGTAGGAACGGTTGATGGGGTTGTTTCCTTCGTTAGCGAGCCCTTTAAGAAAGAAGACTGCTTTTTTGGAAAGGTAAAACTTCATTTGAACGTTTCTTCCGACTGTGAAGACACTGCGTTCTTTGCGCGCCTCTATTTCACGGTGGGCGAAGACAGCTATAATCTTACCGAAACAATAGGAGCTTTGTCCTATTTTGCAGAGGATTACGTCCCTGGAGAAAAAGCCAAAATTGAACTTGAAACTCCTCCGATTGCCTTTGCTGTAAAGCCCGGTATGCGCATCCGAGTTGATGTATCGTCTGAGGGCGGTGTATATCTTAAGCACCCGAACGTAAAAGGGCATTTCGCATACGTTACCGATACAAAAGTTGCGAACAACACGGTTTACACCGAAGGAAGTTATATAGAAATCCCCATCAACTAAGTAATGCCGTGGCATCTATTTTGTCAGAATGTCAAAAAACAAAAAACAGCTATGATAAATGAAGGTGGATGAATCATTAACTTAGCCTGAAAAAAGAAAAAGCGGATGTTCTTTACCAAAAGTTATTGAGCATCCGCTTGCTTTTCTAAACGCAACATTTGCATCGCTATATTCAAACAAAGAAAACCGATGTCAGAAATTCAATCTAACATCGGTTTTTGTCAAATTTTGTTTTGCAAAAAATGCGAATATTATATGAAGAAGCTCTTTAAATCCAAAAGCAAATATGGTATAATGATATCATAAAATTTTATTTGGCGGAAACAAATATTTACCCCCGGGAAATGCAAAATCATATTGCTTTTGATATTAGCAAGCATAGCGTCGGGCTATCCTACTCTGCCCGACACTAAAAAATGCGGGAGACCCGCACCCCTTATTAAGAGAAAAAGGATTGAGAAAATGAATTTAGAAACAATAAAAACCAGGCTCAAAACCCTACTTACAGATAAATACTCGGGTCTTCAACCGGAGTTTCAAAAACAGCTTTCAGACATAGTAAAACGCATTGAAGATTTGCTCCGCGACAATCGCGGTGAGTGCGATATCCCCGATGATTTAATAAAGGAAATCGCACGTTGTCTTGTACCGGATATAATCGCATTTTTTGAAACCGAAGAAGCAAAACGAGAGTTCGAGGAGTGGAAGCTCGAACAGGAACAGAAAATCGCTGAAAAAGCAAAAAACGAGGCGATGCCCAAGTGAGCATCGCCTCGCGTCATATAAAGTTTAAGCAAGTGTTTGTCCATCGGGAATTATTATAGAATTCTCAAAAAAATCGACTAAGAAATCCATAACACCCGAGGAAGCCTGAATGGTAGCAAGCATAAGCTCATCGGTATCCACGTCAGCAAAGTTGATATCGTAACCGTAGTGCCTAATTAACTGCGTGAAATAAATTCGCTGTGTTCTACCGTTTCCCTCTCGGAAAGGGTGGATATAGTTCACATCGTTATAAAATTCAGCGATGCGTTTTACAAATTCGTCAAACGTCAAATCTTCAAAATACCCATCTTTAACCTTCGCAAAGCATTTCGAGGCTATACTTTCAATAGATGCAGCATCTAAAAACTTCGTTCTCTTTTTTGAAATATCAACAGTTCGCACTTGCCCCGCCCATTCATACAAATCGCATAGTAAAAATTCGTGGATTTTCTTAAAATGTTCAAAGTCGAAATCACCATTTATCGGAGTTTCTTCGAGCATAACAGCCTTTGCAAAAGTGATCCCGGCTTCGATTTCAGATAGCTTTTTCTCGTCACGAATGCCAAATTTATTTACAAGGCAAGTCGTTCCCTCGTAGCAATTATCCGAGGACGGATTTAAACTATACACCATTTGCCAAAGCTCCTACGGTTACGAGCCTCATATATTCCTCAAAGGTGATTTCCTTC
>JAZOAA010000045.1:0-2108 GCA_045595265.1 Eubacteriales bacterium | reverse complement strand
GGCCTCCGACTTGCGCCCTCGCGTGAGCTTTCACCGTGAAGAAGCGAGCCGGCGGTGTTTTCCCAGACGTTAGGCCAATCGCGCTTGAGCGGCGAGCGAAGGGTCAGAAGCACCTCGTTTTTACTGTTTACCGTCCATATTCCGACGGCTATATGATACGTTCCCTTTGGCAGATAGTGACCTCTTACGTGCGTTTTTCCGAGAGGAGTTCTGTCACGGTCGTACAGATCCCAGATTTCCGACATTTTTACCTCAATAAAAATAATATACTGAAATCATATCATATTTTTCCACCGAATACAAGGGGAAAAGAAAAAAATGAAGGCGTATGCCTTCATTTTTATTTCTTGGTGAATTATACTATCAAGTGCAACAGTAAGAAAAAAATAGAAGTTCATACGAATCTGTGTTAGAATAGAGCTACCACACAATAAACCAACAGAGGAGAAACGTATGAACTATAAACATCTTACCATAGAAGAGCGCTGTTGTCTACGGGAATATTACAAAAAAGGATACAGTTATCGAAAAATTGCGGAATTAATAGGGCGAAACGTAAGCACGGTATCAAGAGAATTAATGCGAAATAAAAGTTTTATGAATGCAAAGCCGGCGTACTATCCCCACACAGCCCAAAAGAAATATTTATTAAGAAGATCGTATTGTCACAGAGGGATGTTTCAAGATCCTGAGAAGTTAGATTACATAAAGGAACGGTTGATAGAAACATGGTCTCCGGAGCAGATATCGTCCACGCCATGCGATATAGAAATGCCCTCTACACGGACAATATACCGTTGGATATATGAGAAGTACATTGATGTTAATCTGAAAGTACTAAGAAGAAAAGGAAAAAGCTGTGGCAAGAAGGAAACACGCGGCAAATTCAATCTCGGGAAATCAATAAGAAAACGTGAAAAAAGCGTGTATAAACGCCTTGAGTTCGGACATTGGGAGGCAGACACGGTTGTTTCGGGCAGGGGCAAATCTAAAGCGTGTTTTGCTACTTTGGCGGAGCGAATGACGAGATATTACATAGCAATTAAAATCCCGAACCGCAATGCAGACACAATGGCGCGCGCCATTGTGTCTGCATTAAAGGAGCTGCCAAATGAGGCAGTTAAAAGCATAACCTGCGATAGAGGTACGGAGTTTGCTAACTGGGAATATATCGAGGAGGAATTAAACTGTGATGTTTATTTTGCGGATCCTTATTGCGCTTGGCAGAAAGGGACTAATGAAAACCTAAACGGTCTACTCAGAGAATTCTATCCAAAAGGTAGAAACCTTTCTCGCGTCAGCTCTGCTACACTCAAAAAGAACCTGGCGTTGATCAACGCCAGGCCCAAAAAGGTGTTAGGTTTCAAAAAACCTTCTGATTTGTTTGAACTTTCTGTTAAAAAGTGTTGCACTTAGATTGACAATTCATCCAGTGTTATTCAAACTGATACGGGATCGTGCTATATTCCTATCTATCAGAGGAATTTGTTTTTAATCTCCTCGGTCAAGCGCGAAGCGGAATCAAAATCGCAGTAAAGCGTGCAGTCTGCGTGCTCTTTAAGAAGTGTTGCGGGAACATCAGGGGTAAGCTCGCGCGTAAGCGTGTTAAATACCGCCTCATCCTTTACCTTGTAAGGAACTACGGAAATGATGGTCTTACACTTCATTATCTGCGGGCAGGTCATGCTTATCGCCTGCTTATATGTCTCGTCAACGCTCTTGAACCAGCCCTCTCCGACCTGCTGATTAAGACAGCGCTCGTCAAGAGTTACGACCTTATACGCACGTGTATCGTCAAAATCTGCAGGGGGATCGTTAAACGCAATATGTCCGTTTTCTCCGATACCGATCATACCGAGATCTATCGGCTTTTCGTTTACGAGAGCGGTAAGCTCTTCTATCGTTTCTTCGGGGTCTCTCTGCCCCTCAATAAGGTGTACCTTACCGGGTTTTACTATATTTACAAATCTGTCAAGAAGATACCTCTTGAAGGACGCTGGGTGATCCTCGCTTATTCCTACGTACTCGTCAAGATGGAACATTTCTACCTTGCTCCAGTCAATATCTTGCTTTACAAATTCAGAAAAAAACGGAAACTGCGATGCGCC
>JAZOAA010000044.1:0-21044 GCA_045595265.1 Eubacteriales bacterium | reverse complement strand
TGTCTTCCTAAGACCGCTTGGCCTCCGACTTGCGCTCTCCCACTCCTTGGCAGTTGTGTAATCAGTGGCAAACTGAGGCTCCCAGAATGCGATATGGCACATTCTGCCGATTCCGTAAACCAGAACAAGCTTTGCGCCCTCTGCTTTAAGAGCTGCTATCTTTTCGGGATATGTAGGAAGATTTGCCTTAGTTGCGAAGTTTCTCTGATCCTTGGGAACGGTCAATTCTCCAAGGGGATTGAAGAGCGCCTGTTCCATAGCGTACTGGAAGGAGCCGGGGTTGTCCGAGGAAAGAGTGTTACCCTCACCGTCTGCCCACTCGTCCATATTGAAGGTATAAACGTGCTCGCAGGAAACATTCCAAGCCTTAAGGAAGAATACAACCCACTTATACATACCCATAGGGCCTACGGGGAGAATGAAGGCAATTTTTTCGCCCTTGTCCTTTGCTTCCTTTATTTTGAGTGCTATCTCGTGTCCCATATAGGTTTCAAACTCGGTAAGGTTTGTACACTTGATGGGAGTGAATTCGGGATGCCAGAAGTCCTGACGGTCAAGGACTGTTTCGGGTGCTCCAACACATGCGTCTATCTTCTCAAAATCCCAACCTGCGGGATAAAATCCTTCAAGGGCAGAGCCTTTAACTGTTGATAAAAAATCCATTTTTATTATCTCTTTTCTAAGTATTATTTACAAAATTAGGGTAAAAGCCTTTTCGTCGTGCCCTTTAAGTACACCTGGCACTGTCTGAATCCTTCGGCATATTCTGTGCCGCACTGATAGCCCCTGTACTTCGAGCAGGTCTTAACCATATCCGCAAAATCTATGTTATCGTGCTCTCTCATCCACACGAGCTGGCTTTCGTGGCACTCGAGCATTTCCATCTTAAGATCAATTTCCTCGGTGATATCTACGTACTCGGTGGGGTTAAAGCCTACGCCTGCAAGGGTATCCATATAGTAGATGGGAACGAGCTTTGCAGGCTCGGAATATTTGCTCTTGTAATTGGGGAGGGTTGCGGTAAAGCTTGCGTCAAAGACGAGTCTTGATACAGCTGTGTGGTCGGGCATATAATCATTAGGGTCGTGGGTTATGATAAAGTCGGGGTTTGCGTACTTTATGATATCCACCATTTTATCTCTTGCTTCCTTGTTGTTATCGTAGATGTCGAGATCGTTAAATCCGCCCCAGATAACCTCAATTCCCGCCATAGCTCCCGCCTTTTTCGCCTCGTTTGCACGAATGACCTTTAATTCCTCGGGCGGTATTACCACGTGACCGAGGTCACCCGATGATGCGTGGCAGACTATTACCGTGTCGCCTCTTTTTACGCACTTTGCAAGTGTTCCCGAGCAGGCTATTTCTATGTCGTCGGGATGCGTGCCTATTGCTAATACTCTCATACAAACTTTCCCCTTTATATCTAAACAGAGTTTAGTCTTTTTTTGTGTATCTTGGAGCAACGGGTTCTCCGCCCTTTGCAGCCGATTCAACAGCGGCAATACCTACAGCAACTGTGTTAGAGCCTTCGTAAACGTCACATTCAAGCTCTGTATCGTTGATGATAGCCATACACATATCACGGATCTCTGCGGCTACGTTGTGGTTTGCGATATTAACCGAAATTTCCTCAGCGGGATACTTATGCTCTCCGTCGTCCGTAGTACAGTGCTGATACAGCTTGATCGTCGGAGAAGTATTGTCACAGATTATAGTACCCTTTGTACCGTAGAGACAGGTACGCATGGTATAGTCACGCTTAACACCTATACCGCAGAATATCTTACCTACAACTCCATTCGGGAACTGCATAATTGCGATAGTGCAATCGTCAACAGGCCAATCGGTAAGTACCTTTCTGTTTGCAAGTGCCATAACCTTTTCGGGATCACCTGCGATCCAACGGAGAAGGTCGATTGCGTGACAGCCTCCGCCAATAATGGAATAACGAAGGTTAACAGGATCCCATCTCCACGATTTTCCAAGGAACTGGTAGTCGTGAGCATACTCAGACTCAACGTAGAAAAGCTCACCGATCTTACCTGCATCAACAAGCTCCTTCGCTTTCATAAAGCCCGGAGCCTTACGACAAACCTGGCCTGTCATAAATTTAACACCGGACTTGTTCGCGGCAGCAATCATTGCTTCGCAATCCTCAACAGTCTGCGCAAGAGGCTTCTCGCAAAGAACGTGATAACCTGCCGCACATGCTGCCACGGCATGCTCTCTATGTATCTGATCGGGTGTTACAAGAATTACGCAATCAAATCCTCCGTCCTTTATCATTTCATAAAAATCGGTGTAACGTCTTTCAACTCCAAACTCGTCGCCTCTTTTGTTAAGTATGTCTTCCTGATTGTCGCAGATGCATGCAATTTCCGCAACGTCGTTGTTGTTTTTGATTCCTTGAATGTGGTCAAAACCAAGACCGCCTACACCTACAACGGCAAACTTTACTTTTTTCTGTATCATAAAATATTCTCCTTATATATGTTTTATTAAAAAATCGCAAGATTTATTTAGAACATCAAGCGTTATATCACACGCGTTGACTTCAAGAACGATATTTCCGCGGTATCCGTCGGATTTCATCTTTTTTAGCAGCTTTGCAAGCGGTAAAATACCGTCACCGATAGCGCACCCCTCAAAGCGCGGAAGATTTTCCCTAATCATAGTGCCAAAGGGATTGGTTCTCCAATCCTTAACATGTGAATGAACCAGTCTATCCTTCAGCGCCTCATATGCATCAGCAACGTCTTCGCCTACACAGTAAAAGTTACCTAAATCAAGAACAAATTTCATTTTTGGCAAGCTATCTAACAGATAACGAATATCTAATATTTTTGAATCGGGTCGCACCGATACCGACTGATTTTCTATCATTACGGTAACGTCTGAGCCTTTTGCATAGTCTATAACTTTGCCAAAAGAGTCTACCATTTTTTCTCTTAATGCAAAAAACTCTTCTTCTGTGCGTGCGGAGCGTACGGCAGGCGCTGCCATGAGCATGTGAATACCTTGTTTTTGCATTTCATCTATATGCTTATATACAGCAGCAAGGTTTTCTTCAACATTCTCCGCTGTGACGATATCGGTTGTCACTACAAGTGCCTCGGGAATTATTCCCGCATCTTTCAAATTTTTGCAATAGTCCGACAGACCGATCTCATTTAATTCATCATCTATAATATCTCCGAATCGTACACCTTTTTCATAAAAATGACGAAAAATCCTTGAAGGATTGTCCCTATCAAGTCCTCTGGCATACGCGGTATACATTGAAAGATTCATATTATGTCTTTCTCCTTATTATTTCGCCATTTTTCTCAGTACTCTCACGTACAAGCTCCGAAAGCTTTATACTTTCTGAAGCGCTGGATGCGGGATTAACCGTATTCATTTCACCCCTTGAAATAATCTCTGCAAAATAGCCTATTTCTTTGGCTATTCTGTCATTTTTCTCAAGCTCGGGTGCATACGGCTCGCCCTCGTCCGGAAAAACAGTTACACTCTCATTTTCAAAAACAACGGTTGCACGGTCAAAGCGTACTCTATACCACATAGAAAACGGTGCTGTCGGCGATTCGTCAAAGGATGCCTCGGCTTCTGCTATAAGTTCTTCATAATAAAACCTTGAGTTAACGTATTGCCATCCCTTATCTTGCGGGTAAGAAACAGAACTGACGGCATATGGTTCCCCAAACAAAAATCTAAGCATATCTATATCATGAATATGGAAATCGGTTACAACTCCGCCACTCTTCGCGGAGTCTGTAAACCAACCTCCCCACGCAGGCATAAACGAAAGTCTTCCCATCGTTATCCTTCGAGCTTTTCCAAATTCTAAGCTTTCCACAAGACCTTTAAGATATAAATACGCAGGGTCAAACCTCAGACATTGACCAATCATAAGCTCCTTGCCGGACTTGACAGATGCCGTTATCATTTCATCACAGTCAACACCGGAAAGCGCCATAGGCTTTTCGCACAGAACGTGCTTTCCTGCTCGGAGCAGCTTTACGGTATATTCCTTGTGCAAAAATGTAGGTAAACAAATATCCGCAATATCAAAGTCCTCGTTTTTTATCAACTCATCACAGTCGAAATAAAAATTTATTCCCTCGAAGCTTCCGGTGTCTACAGTGCCAAGATTTGTAGTTTGAGTTTTATTTATAGAATCCTTGTTTTTGTCACACACAGCAACAAGTCTAACAGATGTGCCTTCTTTACTCAAGGCATCATAAGCGGCCTTATGAGACGCTCCTATACCGCCAAAGCCTATCATTGCTACCTTAAGCTCTTTCATTCTCTTTACCATTCCTTTTTAATAAACAAAATTCTTAAGATAGCTTACTACCCGTCTCACATCTTCCAGTCTATCTCTGTCAGATATCTCGTGTTCAATATAAAGATCACCCTTATACCCACCTGAAAGAAGCTTGGGCAAGAACACAGGGAAATTAACGCTTCCTTCTCCTACAACGCGTTCTTTACCCAGGCGATAATAATCATCCCTTGGATAATCTCCGTCTTTTACATGAACTCCTCGTATTTTTTCTCCGAAGATTCCTACCGCATCAACAGGATTTCCCTTGCCATACATTATGAGATTAGCAGGGTCAAGATTTATACCAAGATTTTCACGCTTGGCATCGCTTATAGCTCTCATAAGAGTTACGGGAGTTTCCTGTCCTGTTTCAAAATTAAAGAACATATCATACTGCGAGCAGTAATCTGCCATTTCACGTACCGCTGATACAACATTACGGTAAGCCTCGGAGGATGGTTGCTCGGGGATAAATCCTACGTGTGTCATTACGTCCTTAACACCAAGCATATTGGCAAAATCAACGTCACGCTTCAGGTGTTCAAGTCGCAGAGCCGTATATGCTAAAGGTGCTATTCCAAGAGTTGACGGTCCGTCAACAAAATTCCAAACAGACGGTCCCGAATGCCAACCGCCCCACAAAGATGTGACCTTCAGCTTTCCGTCTATCATACCAAGAAACTTTTCCGCATTTTTTTCATTCATCAGCATAAAGCTCGATTCGTTTATGAGCACCTGAACCGTTTCTATACCTATATCTACCATTTGCGAAATAAGGTTTTCACCGTGATCGCTGAAAAATCCATCCAAATTTTGAATGATTCCTATCCTGTTTGAATACTTCATTTTTATTATCCTTTAGCCTAGCATATTTTTAATTTTTTCAGTCAAGCGAAAAATAAAATCTTCACTCTTCGGGTAGCTCTTGAACGTAACTTCAAATCCCGCCTCTTTGTCGATAAGCTCAACTACTGCAGGTTTGCCAATCTTTTCTTCAAGCAATTTGCAAAGCGCAATATCCTCTAGAGCTTCTCTGAAAACAAGCGCACGTATAGACGGCAACGGACCGTTCTTTCCCGGATAAACCGAGAAAGCATCCCCGGAGGAAAAAATTCCGTCAGACGATGTAGTAACATACGGATCTATCGGATAAAGGGAATACTGGCTGTAATAAAAGTTAAATCCCCAATGTAAAAATCCCTCTATTCCGTATTTATAGAGTTGAATACCGATAATGCGATTTCTGTATGACGGCATAGCAATAAAGCGGTTTGATACCTCTTTATACTGTGCGCAACAGTAATATGCCCAAAGCCCCTTTACTCCCGCAGAAATAAAAGGCTCAATATGATCTGTAGTGCATATCGGATGCTCCACAAGTCCTCTGTTATAGAACTCAATATTTGAGAGAGCATCTATTATCTTGCACTCTGAAAGCAGAGGCCTTAGCAAATTGCTTGCGTACTCGTAATGCTCTATCTGCGAGGCAGACGGCTCATCGGACAGATGGAAATAGGTATGTCCAAATATCCCCTCTTCCTTAAGCACAACCAAAAGCTTAGGTACAAAAATCTTTAGAAAATCCGAGTATTCAATGCTGTCGGCGGGAATATGCCACCCGAATATAAGTTTTTCTTCTCCATTAACATCGGCATAGATATTAGGAGAATATCGACATCCCCACTGTGAGAAAAACGGAGTCATCTCAAAGTGCTTTATACCGCACTCTAAAGCAAGCCTTATATATCTGCGAAGATTGGAAAAATCAAATATGTATTCGCTTGACTCTTTCTTGATTTTTACCAGCTGGGTATTTGGTCTGGACGTTCCCGGTGCCGTATCCAGTGCAGGAAGAAGAACGGGTGTGGTTATCATATTTATCCCAAGCTCTGACGCCATTTTCATATACTTTGCGATAAGAGCCCAATGATCTTCGCTATATATCAGGACCTTATGCGCCGATGCAATGCAGTCAACGTGAAACCACTGAGTAAAAATCAACTCTCCTTTGGGTAACACCGACTCTGAAACGTTAAGCTTCATGTAAGCGCGCTCGAAAAAGTCGGAGTTTAATGTGTTTATCTTTTGGTCAACGCAAACGCCCTTTAGAAGGATGTTTATATCATATTCACCTGCGCAAATTTCTTCCCCAACAGAAACCTCAACCCACAGTAAGGCAAGGTCGTTGACGAAATTCAGATACCCATTTTGCTCCTCTAGGGGAACTAACAAATCGGGTAAAATTCCCGGTGAATTCAAAATATAGTTGTCATCTGCATCCGGCGGATGAGGATAATCTACCGCAGAATGCTTAACAGCATAAATCTTTATATAGTCGGAAAGCTCAGATTCTATCTCAACCTTCACGATAGCCCGCGGGTCTCTCTCCGTGGCACGCAATGCGATTTGATAAGAAAAATGTTCACCGCGAAGAACTGTGCCGGATTTAATTTCATTCCTATCAAAATCCGTTCCATCTGCAATTTTTTCAAGAGAGGAAAACTGTTTTATTTCTACCTTCATACAATTTTACCAGCAAGCTCAAGAAGCTTATCAACCATTATATCTCCGCCTTCAGGAATAAGGCATCCGGGTGTTACCTCGTATAAATCGCACTTCTCGCCAAACGCATTGGGAGTTGCGACATAGCCCAGTGCCGAATTTGAAAGCTCAAGAACCATACAGTTCTTTATCGGTGACTGTTCTTTCAGCCTAAGTCCGAATTTAACGAATATCTCGCCCGGTATCATATAAAATGCTACGTTACCTACCTTAAATACCTTGAGAATAAAGCTATCAGGCTCTCTGCCGGGCTTATTATATGTTGCGTGATTATATACAAGCGCGCGTATTCTTAAGAATGATGAATTTATACTGGAATAATATCCGTCATTTTCAATAAGCTCTCTTGAACGGTTTCTGACATATTCATCGGTAAGCTCTATTCTGGGAATGACTATACTCTCTTCGATAACCGATACCCCCTCACCAATGGGCTCGAACTCTTCGCCATCAATCAGCCTAATTACTTCATTCGCCATTATCTCGCCTATCTCACGGTAGCGGAATTCATCCCAAGGAACATGATTAGTATTCAGGTGATTTATATCTCCGCAGGTTCCTGCGGTAAATATGCTCACAAAATCGTTGCCGTACTTTTCTTTAAGCTTTTTTGACATTACTGAGGAATAGTCTCCCGTAATGCAATCATGGTCGCCGCAACACTGATGAAGAGCGTAATTTATGATAGCACCAACGGGCTTGCCGTCACGCATAAACTTTATCATAGGCATGGACGTATCGGTTGGACCGAACATTTCTTTTACCTTTTTGCCGCTGGTACCGTATGTTATTGCAGTGCCGTCTTCCATAATGTAGTCGCGGTTAAAGGAAATCCCCTCTACCTTACCGATAGCAAAGAAGCCCTCTGTGTCCTGCATACGCTTATAAGCAAGGATTGCGGAATCGGCAATAAGGCGGTAGCAAACGTCACAGTAGCTTGCGTCCTCGCGCTCGTTGAACATTGCGTAACCTGTCAGAGGCGCGCCCCAATGAGTATGAGTACAATGTATACTTATTCTTGTTGCAGGAATACCCGTATATTCGGTTATTCTTTCGGTTACCTTAGTATACATATCCTTGGTAGGTGAAACAGTATCAACCGAAATAATTATAGCTCGGTTTCCGTCGCTTTCTATGGCGACAGCCTTAGAAAAAATCTTATCGTAAACATCGCTTCCGTATATCCATCTGCCATGTCCGGACATAAAAATTCCGAGTGGCGGTGTTATATCTGATTCATATAAACCTATTTTCATTTTTTATTCCTTTCTGTACGTAATATTTTACTGATTATATGTTACACTAAATGTTTTTTGTATTCAATAGAAAATACTGCACTTTTTTGTCACAATCCAACAGAAAGCTCAGCAAGGTCTTGACAAATCGTGAGCAAAAATTTATAATTAAACTGCAGATTTAAGAAAGTGAGGCAGATAGCATGGCACTTCCCGAATGGTCCGATTACAACATAATTGCGAACAGACGTGCATTTGAAATCAGTGCGTTTGTTACCGCCTTTCACTACACTTCAAAGCCTTATTTCGAGCCTTATTTCGAGAAATTTAATTTTTCTCAAATATTTCTTGTTCTCGAGGGTGAGGGCAAATACACTACAAAATACGGCTCTTTTGACATTTCACCCGGCACGATGTTTTACCGTCCGGCAGGGCATGAATCTATATATGAGTGGTCAAGTGAAAATGCTAACTTTGCTTTAATAAGCTTTGTGTGCAATTCTGAAGCTATGGAAACATTTTACGGTGAGCCGATACGCCTTTACGAAGAAGAAATAAATCTTTTACTTGACCTTATCGAAACCAGTGAAAGAGTATGTGAGCCTATCAAGGAAAATGAGAAATTCCAAGGAATGCGTTTGAAATCCAACACACCCGACGTGGTGCTGGGATTTATTTCATCTTCACTCGAGAGATTCCTCTCTATGGTCTATTGCAGGCTTAAAAAAATATCTCCCCTGGTTGATGAATCGAGAAAAGCAAGAAACTTTATTGATGAGTCAAAGCTTATTCTCGATATCAAAGGCTTTCTTGCCGACAATATTTCGAAAAAACTTACGGTTGACGATATTTGCGTTCATTTCGGAATAGGACAAACCGCCTTGATGAAAAAATTCCGTAAAGAAACTGGACTTGGCGTTATGGAATATTTCACAAATCTTAAGATAACAAGTGCTAAAGAACTTATAGCTGTAACATCGCTAAGCTTTGCCGAGATTTCCGACAAGCTCGGCTTTTCTTCTCCAAATTACTTCTCAAGAGTGTTTAAGGACAAAACGGGCATAACCCCTACTGAATACAGCAAGCACGTTTCGAAGAGAAGCACTATATCAAATATTAAAAAGTAATTTCCGTTACAGGCTGCCGCATTTTCTGCGGCAGCCGTTTTTTTATTGTTCGGATTTGTATTCTGTGTCCGTTCTGTATGCCGAAACGTTGTCAAAGTACACTTCGTTATCGCTACCCGTGCCCGCAAGGTTAAGATAACGGAAGCTGAATGCCGAGGGAGTGAGCTCTGCGGAATACGAAAGCTCACCTTTATATTCTTCGCCTGCAAATATTTTCACCTTTGTTTCGGAATATTGTCCGTTCGCATAAATGTTATAAACCTCAATACGTATTCTAGCCCAGGTATTAAGGCCCATTACCGATTTTACAGATCCAAAATTCAAACCATCGTTTATTGCAATATAATTTGCACTTCCAAAATCAGTGCCGAAATATATGCGGGCAATGTTCCATTTTGCGTTATCTATCCTTATATCCATCTCCAGAACATAGGTGTTTCCTTCGCTTCCACTTACGGTAAATGCCGTATGAGATGCCGCAACGCTTCCTGTAAGACCTTCCTTATTTACAGTTTTCAAAACGAGGTTTCCACTGCGGTTTTCATCAGGATCTTCTACTACACAGCTTTCCGTAGTATAAGTTGTGTTGGCCTTTGTGCTTACTCCGCTTGCGGGCGAGGTAACAACTCCCGTTGAATCTGTATCTCCGTTTTCAAAATCTGCGACAGGAACGGTCATCCTATATTCTTTATCGCAGCGTATAAGAGACGCATTGTCAAAGTATACCGTACTATCAAAGCTTCTGTAATAAGAGTAACAAAACGCATTTACATTAACGTCTGTCGTTCCGCTAAACTCACCCGAGTAAGAGCCGTTAACAAAGATTTTTCCGATATACTTTTTGAAAGCTCCGTCCTCGGTATATATCTTATAGAGCTCGATGGTTATATTCACCCATTCTTTCATTGGTATATTCTTGACAGCACCTATCTGAACGGTGGAATCCTGATTTGCGGTAACGTTAAGACTGATACTGCTCCATGCAGTCTTATTATCCGGAGTGAAATACATTTGTCCTATTGTCCAAAGTCCGGATTCAAAGTAGACGTCAAAATCAAATATATAGGTATTGCCCACATCCGCCTGAAGAAGCCTAAAGAACGTAGCACTTGCATTAGCTGCCCCGGCGGTCACTGTGCTCTTCAGAGCCAGATCTCCCTCGACCATAGAGTCAGGTGAAGGAACAACTGTACTCGAGAAATATGAATAGTTTCCGTCATCACCTACTGTCTTATCATTAACCACCGTATTTACATATTCGGAGGGCTTTGTAATTACTCCCGAAACTGCAGGATTTCTCTCTTCAACATAGCCGTCAAATACCGCAATAGTCTCTTTTATAGGCTCGTCGCTGACATATTTTTTATCGACTTTTTCGACAAGCATGTTGTCAAAATAAACGGTGCTCGCAAAGCTGCGATAATAGAAATAAGCTATGTAAGCGATGGGTGTATTTGTTGCGGTGGTAAATTCCGTCTTGTATTTTCCGCCTATAAATACTTTTACAGTATTGCTGACAAAGTCGCCGTTTCCATCGTAAATCTTATATAATTCAAATTTAAGATTTACCCATTCTCCCATAGGAACGGTTGCAGAAAAATCAGTGCCGGAACAGCTTACCGTAACAGTATTGTCTTTATTTGCGGTGACATTGAGGGTTACGGAGCTAGCCTGACCCTTGCCCTGGATAAAGTTTATCTGACCTATTGTATAGAGTCCCGACTCAAAGAAGAAATCTCCCGAGAAAACATAACAGTTTCCATCCGCCGAGGTTTCAAGAAGCTTATAGTAGGTTGCACTGGCAACACTCGCTGTCTTTTTGCACGTACACTCTTCGGCAGTCAAGCCGCAGGTGCAATCCGCAACCTTTGTGACGGTTTTGAGCACAAGGTCGCCCTCGGTTTGAGATGAGGGATCTTGCACAACGGTGCTTTCAATCCACTTGTAGTTTTCGTTTTCGTCAAGCTCCTTATCATTAACAAGAGTCTCAACAAGATCTGACGGCTTTGTAACAACACCGTTTACAGCAGGCTTAAGATTTTCCTTATAATTATCGAATATCGCCGTGATTTCCTTCTCCGGCTCTTCGCTCACGTAAGCTTCGTCATCTCTTTCCAGCTTAACGTTATCAAACCAAACAGCACTTGCAAAATGCCTGTAATAAGAATAGTTGAAGTATGCAATATCAAATTCATCAGTAGCATCACCGTTACATTCTCCTCGATATACATCGTTTATGAATATTTTAACCTTTACAGCAGAAAGAATATTTTGCTCTTTACCGTTTTCATCGAGTCCCGGCTCGTATATTTTGTAAAGCTCAAGTTTGAGATTTATCCATTCGCCCATCGGCAGACCTGTTACTACATTTTTAGATGTACCGTTTTCGTCCTTGCCCGAAATATTCACGGTTTTATTTTCAAGAGCGGTAAGCGTAATGGTTATCGGGCTAAATCCCCCCTTCTTAGCATTAAAGTACATCTGACCTATTGTCCAAAGTCCTGACTCGAAATAAATGTCGCTCTGGAATACATATCTATCTCCTTCGTCGGAGGGAGCAAACTTAAAGTAAGTCGAGCTTGCTATGTTAGCAACCTTTTTACAAGTACATTGGTCGTCTTCTTTGCCGCATGTGCAATCTCTTGTAAACACCTCGGTTCTAAGTGCCAAATCGTTTTCACCGTCCGATGACGGATCTTTCTGCGGAATGCTGTTTATCCACAGATAATCGCTGTCGGAGTTGAGCTCCGTATCGTTTATCTGGTTTTCCACACCGCTTGCGGGAAGAAGCGAGCTTCCTCCGTCCTCAACACCGCTCTCTGCGCTATATCCGTCGAAGGTTATCACGCCGTCGCTGGAAATCGAAGTTCCTCCTTCATTCTTTACTAACGTGAACATCTCATCAAGCGTAGCAAAGAAAAGGTCGGTATCGTCATCATAGTATATCGGCACTTTCTTTACACCGAGAGCGGAGAATATGCATGAGATTATACCCGTAGACGCTATCGTTGATGCATTAACGTCGCTCTCTAAAGTATTGGGAGGAGCAACGGACGCTCCCTGAGAGGTAGGAGCAGAAGAATTTGCAAGGAAGGAGAAGCCGCCTTTCGCCTTTTGATACTTTACCATTTTCTTGAGCGTTGCTTCTATAAGCGAGGCTGATTTTTCGATAAGGTCCTCACGTATAGCCTTCACAGCATCAGGGGTGTACGTTTCAACGTTTTTTACCACGACTGAAAGGGCAACCCACGGGTTATACACAGAGCATATGTGCTCGTCACCGTCTTTGATAAGCGTAACGTCAATACACCTCTGTATTACCGCTTTCGGATTGGGAATTTGCTTTCCAAAATTGTTATAAGTGCTGACAATCTTCATTATACCGTTTACGGCATCGTACTTATTTTTCGTACTCGATTCCCATCTGTCGGCACTTTCCCATATGCCAAGCTCATCCTGCATACCGTCAAGCCTGAAAATCAGGTGGTCGATATATTCCTGACCTGCCGCTTTTATCTGCGTGCTGATAGCATCAAGGGTATTACCTGCGTTGTAAGAGTCGTTCGTTATATTGAGTCCGGTTATGTAAATATCCCAAGCGGTGAGGTCCTTCAGATAATAAGGGAGACTTGACGAAGATAGCTGAACCTTTGAGACTGCGAGCGATCTGCTTACCGACAAGCGAGAGGAGAGAGCCGCCTGTGACTCTAGACCTGCAAGACCGGGTGCATCGTAGTACGGAAGCTCACCGAAAGCTCTAAACAGCTTGATAGCCCATGTGAGATCACGTCCTCTTCTTGATACGGTTATCGCCTTTCCCCATTGGGGATGATAGAAATATCCGTCATCCTTATCCTGCAGGCTTCTTGCAAACTCAACGAGCTTATTCTCAATATCATCAGGGAAGGCAAGCTTGAGATCATTATCATACTTAGCTGCAAGTCCTGTAGAAACTATCCAATCAAGTATCTGTACGGTAGATTCTATGTCGGGAAGATATCCCGCATAATTTCTTGCGGAATTTGAATAATAAAATCCGCCTGTATCCGGGCAGTAAAGATTTGCTATCCAGACATAAAGATCACTGCCGTAAAAGGAGTACATATTTTTAATAGCGGTGGCGGCTTCATCGCCGATTTTCTCAGCTAAGGCGGCAAACTCCTCGTCGTATTTCGCTTCTCTCAACGAGTCAACGTAATCTCTGATATAAAAGCCGTCCTGCGCCAATATTCCTTCGTCAAACCTCTTGAACGAGCCGTCGTAAAGAGAAAGAACAGCTTCGGCGCCTTCAATAAAAGCGTATTCAGAGTCGTATGCAAAAGCGAGCTGCTCACCGTTAGAATATACAACGTAACCGCTGTAATTAGCAAATCGGTCGGTGCGGTCCTCAAGTATTCTATAAGCCATTTCGGATATTTTCGAGTCTGAGCGTCCTATAATGATATCCGCATCAGATGAAGAATCTGTAACACGGTAACGGACTACTGCCTTGCGCATAATATCCTGCATGAGCGCAACCGTACCCTTGTGCTGAAGGTCTTCTGCCTTTATGAAAATTTTATCAAGCGTTATGGTATCCGAAGTACCGCTAGCCGTACCCGTGTCGTCACTCTGTCCGTCTCTTACCGTACAGGACGAAAGCAACGTTACAACAAGAACGAGTATCGACAAAACATAAAGTAATCTTTTTTTCATTCGCATATATTCCTTTTTTGATTTTTAACCTCTATACCTTAAATTGCGGAGGCAAAAGCTCGGGAGGCTCTGAATATATCTTCTTCTCCACAGGGGCTAAGCCTGCCATAAGCTCAAAGAGCAGCTCTCCTTCTTCAAAGATGTATAGCGGGAAGCTGTCTATATTAAATATTTTCAAAATCGTATTAGTCACTCCCGCGGCGGCGATGGTAGTGGAATTTGCATCACCCTCGTTATTCCCCGCAGGAGCTATCGGCGCACCTTGTGAGCGCGCGGCGCTTGAGTGTAAATGGTACGAAAAGCTGCCATCGTCTTTTCTGAATTTTTTCATTTTTTCGGTGGTAATACGTATAAGAGTGGCTGCAGATTCGTAAAGCTCATCTCTCAGCCCTTTAACCGCCTCGTCGCCTTCGGTCTTTCTTACCGAGGAGAGCAGACACTGTATGCAAACAAGCGGATTGTACACTTGGCAGATGAAGCTCAGCTCCTCGTCGGATATTGCAGCAGAGATAGCGCTCTTCAGCGCTGCGTGGGCATTTGGTATGGGTCTTGTAAGCTGTGAGTAGACCAGGGCTATCTTCATAAGACCGTTTACCGAGTCGTAATTTATATCGTTTTGCCAAAGTCCGTTTTCGCTATTTTGACTATCATCAAGCCACGAGATAAGCATATCAACGAACTCTTCTCCTGCCGCCTTTATCTGCCATGCCTGCGATTGAAGCAGGTTTCCGTAATGGTAGGACATACGTCCGATATCAAGACCGGAGAGATAAGCAGAGAATGCCTCCGGCGTACGGAGATGCTCGGGGAGAGCGGGCGCGTTTTTGTTTCCTGTACTTATCGGTGTGGGATACAAGGGCGCACCCCCTAACTCCTCCAGAAATCCGACAGCCCAGAAAAGATCTCTGCCGCGGCGGGAGGTGGTTATCTCTTCCTTTCCCCACTGGGACATATAGAAATATCCGTCGTCTTTGTCCTGCAGACCCCGCGTAAAGCTCACAAGCCTATCTCTTAGCCAATAGGGAATATTTTCGCTCATTTTTCCATTAGGAATAAGTCCTACGGAAACGAGAGCGCGCATTATCTGAACTGTGGATTCGATATCGGGAAGATACCACTCGGTATCCCTCGCTGAATTGGAATAATAGAAAGCACCGATGCCGTTATCCCAAAGTCCTGAAAACCATAGGTACAGATTTTCGTTATATAAATCAAAGTATTCCTTTAAGGAGAGAACGGCCTCCTCACCGAGAGTAGACACAAGTTTCCCGTACCTTTCTGCGCGTAACGCTTCCCTTTTCTTGCATAGCTCTGCCAGCCTTTGTACGTACTCACTTCGATTTTGATAACTCATATTACAAAACCGTCCTTTCTCGAGCGAGGAGACCGCTCTAATATTCAATTTTAGGATTTGCCTAAATTATCTTTGCTATTTAGTTTGCGCTGTATTCGAGATCGCATCTTACTGCCATGATGTCGTCGATAGTGATAGTTGCGTTCTCGGTAGAGCCTGCTCCGCTACCGTATCTTATAGTAAAGTGTGTGGGAGTAATCTCTGTCGTCTTGCTAATTTCCCCCTTATACTCTCCGTCAACGATAACCTTTATCTTAGTTTCGGAATAAGTATCTCCGTCGTAGATGTTATAAACCTCGAGTCTGAGATTTGCCCAATCGTTAAGAGGCAATGCATTGGTCGCAGAACCTACATCGGCAAAGGAATCACTCTGCCAGTTTGAAAGCTCAACATATTCACCGGTAAATCCGTTTGCAAAATAAACTCTACTGAAAATGCCCGTAACCGATTCATACTTGATATTGAGATCAAGAATATATGTATTTCCGCTGTCGCCATTTATCGTCAACTTATGACCAACACCGCAGCTTCCCGCATATGTATCTGCTTTAACAACAGTTTCTACGGCTTTGTTGCTTGCGTTATCATCAGTAGGTGCCACTACAATATTTGAGGATACACAATTCGTGTTATCAATACCCTGACCGGTAACACCCGATGCAGGAGACCAAACAGCACCGGAAGTAGTTACAGACTTATCCTCAAAATCTATTACCTGCTTCTTAAAGTTAGGGGCAACAACAGTGTGAGCGTCAACGGTAACGGTGTCGCCGTCTTGTGCGGTGGTAGTTGTAACAGTTCCGTCAGATGCCGTCTTTGTTACAGTCCAGCCGGAAAGAGTGTGGAAATCGGGAACGTCACCTGTGTATGTAGCGAGAGTGAAGCTCTGCGCGTCATCCTTATAGAAAATGCCCTGTGCGTAAGTGCCGTCTACCGTGCCTTCTGCAACACGCGCGAAATAATAATCGGTAACGTACTGTGTATCCTTAGTGTTCAGAACCTTCTGCGCCTTCGTGCCGAAGTCGAGAACTACCTCGTAAAGTTCCTTCTGCTCGGTGGTAATGGTTTTTCCACCGTAGAGACACTCGTACATATATTCTGCAACACTGTAACGGGCAACGTCGCTCTTTGCTCCTGTGGAGTCTTCTGCCTGAAGATAATACTGCGTTTTCATATCCTTTGCGGCAACGCCCTTGGTGTAGAATACATAAGCATCGTAGCTAACACCGTTGACCGTGATAGGCTCGGAGGTTGTGTCGGTGTAGGTTATATTCTGCTCTTCACCGTCGCTGTCGGTATATGTAAGATGAAGCTTCACCTCTCCGTCTGCTACGGTTGCAGCATCGACGGCTACCATAAGGCTGAAGTCACCGCCGTACATTATGTTCTTTGATAAAATCACAGGATTTGATTCTGTTTCCTGTGCACCGGAAACCAAGCAGGTTGCCGCGCCTATCATCAAAGCAAGACTGAGTACGATAACAAAAACTTTGGTAAACTTAAAATTTTTCATTTTTCATTTTTTCCTTTCGATAATTAGTAGATTTTGTTTTAGATACAGATTGCTGAATTAAACCCATCCGTCCGGGTCGTAATCCTCTCCATTTCCCATTGTGGAGGCGGTTACAATGTCCGGCGCATCAAGAAGCAAAATTTCAATTTTAGCCCCGATGTAGAGTCTTTTTTCGTCCGTCACTTCAAACAACTCCTTTCAAAAAAATGTTTTTAGATTTTGCCCTTTTTGCAAATACTTTTCGGGCTTTCTACACCTCTATTATGACACAACAAAATCGCAAAATCAAGGAAAATTTTATGCACAAATTTTGCCAAAAACGAACAAATCGAGCTATTTTTGTGCACCTTTTACAAGCAAAAAAACGTTTTCTTGAAGAATACAACACCCCGCTTATAAAATACCACGCATTTTTCTCACACCTCTTAAAAGCAAAACAACATTGACTCGAAAAATATACATTATAACATTCCTACTAATCGTGAATATTTAATATAAACTTTCTATTCTTAATAGATTTATTTAGTTGATTATGTTTGTTTTAACATATCACTAAAATGCTCTTTTTGCCGCGAATATCCGACATTATGTAAATATAATTAGCTTTTCGCCTTGTTTTGGCTCTCGCTTCAACCATAAAAGCTGCATTCTATTTCATTTTGTCATTTTATTTTTCCTTTCTATTTCTACAAATCGTTTTGCATACGGCTTTTGTTATTTCAAATACTAAATTTCTTTCGGATTCGTTGAGCTTCACTGTCAACTCTGAAAACTCCGTATTATAGTCTGTGTCTTGTATGATCTGATTTCCCACGAGTAAATCATTTATTGTAATGTTCAATGCACGGCAGATGGAGAGAAGCGTTTCTAAACTCGCACGCTTCTTTCCGGTTTCTATTAAACTTATAAACCCGGGTGTCAGCTCAACCATCTCTGCGAGTTGTTCTTGGGTTACACCCCTTTGCTGCCGCCAAAATTTAATTCGTTCTCCAATTAAAACGTAATCTGTTTTCACGAATTTTCTCCTTCCTTTTGTGGTCATTCACACAATACTCTAACCAACGGAAAAAGTCCAGCGAAAACTCGTTTTGTTATCAATAAAGCAACATTTTTCTTTGAATTATACCATAAATCCCGGATAATACAATAGACCATCGGTAAGGATTTTTACCAATGGTCGGGATTTTGGGAAATATTTTTTATTTTTGCCTTATGCAACACCAAATTCTGTATTTAACAGTTTGTCTTTTGATTTGCTTGTGATACATTTCTCACAAATCTGTTGACAAATTGCATGATTTGTGATACAATAAGTATACTGATAACGGAGGTGATATTATGGCTAATACAACAACCGTGCATGCCAGAATGGATGCTACACTAAAAGAAAATGTTGATGTTATCTTGGCTCAGCTTGGTCTTACCTCGTCTGATGCAATCAAACTTTTCTATAAGCAGATAGAGCTTAACGGAGGTTTGCCTTTCGAACTCAAAGTTCCGGATAAGGTTCTTGCTGAAAAGAAGCTCATGGAAGAGCTTTCGCTCGGTGAGAAATCCGGAGAGGAGCAAGGCTGGCTTGATCTTGCTGCAAGTAAGGCTCGTCTTGGATTATAATTCTTTATGAGTTACAAACTTCGTATTTCTGCACAGGCTCAAAACGATATTGAATGTATATACAATTACGTTTTGAAGGACGGAATCTCTATTGCAATGAAACAAGCGGATTTAATATATTCTTCGCTTGAAAATCTTGAGCTCTTTCCTGAAATGGGAGCAAACCTCTCAACCTACACTACCCAGAAGAACGATTATAAATTTCTTTCAATCAAAAAGACGTACATCGTATTTTACAAAATCGTTGGTGATGAGGTGCGAGTAGTTCGTGTATTCAGAGGCGAACAAGACTATCTTCGACAGCTTGGTATTAACTGACTTTCGCGAACGCTTCTTCTTTGTTTTATACGGTAAAATTTTTTACTATTAAACGAAGGAATCCCGAAGAGCGATCTCCGGGATTCCTTTGTCGTTATATGGTTTTGATTATTTCATCAAGATTGCGTTTACCGTAAATAATGCAAATATGTAATACTTAGAGTCCATACTTTTCAGCCATCCTTGCCTTTACGGTGTCACCGTCAACGGTCTTGCCGTCTTCGACCTCGGAGAGTCCCTCGTTTACAAGCTTGGCTTCATATATTTTACTCATTGTTTTTTCGTAATATTCGATATCCATTACAACAAGTCTGCCGTATCCGTTTTTAGTAACAAATACAGGTCCGCCGGCTTCAGCGCATCGGCGCTCTATTTCAACGGTGTCCTTAAGATCACGCATAGGGATAATCGTCATAAAAAATACCTCCACTAAAATTATATGCTTCTGTGACTAAATTATACACTAAATTCGGTCACAAGTCAATAGTTTTTGAAAAAATAACAAATACCAAAAGTTTTACTTGACTATTTGAGTATAAAGAGTTAAAATAAGGGTGGAGTTGAATCTTCTTCCGCTTTTTAGCAAAATCGGCTTGACCACAGGTTTGACCATTTACAGAATTTTTCTGTGTGGCAACGGACGGACACATTGGTCAAAAATGCGAAAATTTGCGGAATACACGGTTTATTTTAGAGCAGATTTGCTTATTTTACATTTCAGAATGTCTTTGGGAGCAAGATGTCGCAGGTTCAAATCCTGTCATTCCGACCAAAAACAAGGACTTGTCTCACAGAGATCAAGTCCTATTTTTGTTTTTGTTCAGATTCCAGTCTTTGACGTTTGCTACGCAAACCAAATCTTGTTTCGCCTTTGGCGAATGTTTCATTCCGACCATTTTTGGTGCTTTATGCACAAAAAAGCAGTCATTTTCGCAAGATTTTGACTGTTTTTTTGTTTACTTTGTATATCGGATGCTTTGTTCAAAATTGGATTTTCTTCATTAAAAATGAGCCCTAGGAGCATGCCACCGGTTTTGTGTGCATTTTGAGCTGTTTTCTTTGTTTACACTGGTAAAAATATTTTATGGGGTGACTGTTTTAGTCACCCCTGCTTTTATGCCGTTTTGGTTTTCTTTTTGAGCTTTGCAATCTCTTTTTTCTTTTCTTCTATCATCTTTTCGAGGGCTTTTTCGCATTCCTCTCTCGTCTTTGCGTAGATGTTGAATTTCTTGCGTTTCCCGTCGGGCATTTGTGGGTAGTAGCTTCCTTCCCACAGGCTATCGTTTACCTTGTACACGCATCCGGTTCCGCTCTTTCTTATCTTCGGTGTGTAGGGCTCAAATACCTTCTCCGACGTGGTTTTTGTGGGGGGGTTACTTACGCTTTGCGTAAATTCGGGCATCTGCGCGTCTGTACCGCCGCCCACGCGATCCACGATATGCAGGTGATAGGATTTGGAGAAGCAGCAGCTCTCGCCGTCGTACAGCATGCCTGCCCAATCGTTGTCGTTTGCGGAAATGGAAGAACGGAGCGTGATAGCGACCTTCTCAAAGCCAAACTGATCTGCAAGCCCTTTAGAATTTGTCTTTACTTCAACAGCGAAATTGCATCGCTGATATTTTTTTCATGTGCCTCGCGACCGTATTTATCAACCTCAGCTTTGTTCTTTTCTCCGTGGGTTAGGCATCCTGCACCGCCGATACAACCACCGATACACGCCATACCCTCAATAAAGTTGCCGTCGAGAATACCCTTGTTCAGCTTGAGAAGTGCCATACGGCAGGCTTCAATACCGTCACATACAACAGGCTTGATCTCAAAGTCGATATTCTGTTCTTTCATAGCCTGTGCCGCTGCATCGGTAAGACCTCCGCTTCTTGCGAAGATACGGCCGAAGTAGGATGCGTTATCAAGAACGCCCTCTTCAAGTGTTTCAATCTCAATGTCTCGGCTGTCAAAGAGTGCCTGAAGCTCCTCAAAGGTGAGGACGGTATCAACCCAAGGTTTAACCTCCTCGAGCTGCGCTTCCGCTTTCTTTGCGGTGCACGGGCCGATGAAGATAACCTTTGCGTTCGGTGTGGTTTCTTTGATGTACTTTGCAAGAACTGCCATAGGCGACATATTGTGAGAAATATGGTCAACGAGATTCGGGAACTGCGATTTAATATACTGCACGAATGCAGGACAGCAGGAGCTTGTAAGTAGTCCCTTTTCGGAAAGCTCCTTTGCCTCTGCCATAGCAACCATATCTGCGCCGAGAGCTGCCTCAACAACATCGTGGAAGCCGAGCCTTTTCAGT
>JAZOAA010000043.1:0-4946 GCA_045595265.1 Eubacteriales bacterium | reverse complement strand
TATTTGTCGTAGCTGAGAAGGATCTGATACTTCTGCACAAAGTCGGTCGAGAGCGAAACGGTCTTGTTTTTGATGACGTTTTCAAGCGATGCGGCGCGGGCAAGGATCTTTCCGGTCGATGAATGCTGAACAAGGTCGTCATCGTTCAGCGTGACGGGGGTTATCGTTTTTTTTACTTCGGGCGGGAGCATTTCGAGCACGGCAAGATATGCATAGTATGCGCCGCGGCTGTTGAGTGAGTCCTCTGTGTTGTTATAGAGCTCGCCGTATTTTTTTGAGCTGATAAGATGATCCGACAGATCAAGGTAATTGTTGACTCCGCGCTTGCCGAAATATTCGCTGACAGTTCTGAGTCTTGTATATTCACTCGGCTCACCCATAAATTCGGGCATCTTTTCGGAATAAACGGTTTGTGCATTGGGTATTACTGCGAAATAGCAGGAAACGCCAAGCTTTTCGTATGCTTCTGTTATATTGCGAAGGCCTTGATAATAAAGCGTAAGCTTGGCAGCTTCGGGCTCCAACTCACCGTAATAATCGGCAACGTAATTGTAATTGTTTGCTTTGTCATAAGTTGGGAAGAGGAATTTGTCGTCGCCCAGAAGCACCTCGTTTGTGGGTATTCTGCCGAAAAGGTAATAGTCAACTTTTGTGATGGTCTTTCTGATCGGGTTTGAAAGGTAGAATGCATCGGCGAATTTTGAAAGAACTATATTATCGTGCTCCTCGCCGTCAAAATAGCTGTCAACAAGGTCGTTGGTTTCAAGGAATGCCGAAATGCCGAAGTTGAGCAGGAATGAAAGAAGTATTCCGACAAACAGAACGATTATTATTACGCCGAGTGCTCTTGAATGTTTGTTCGCAAGCAAAACGGCTTCAATATGGCAATCCGATCCCGTGTTCAATTCGTTGTCAACGGCTTCGTGGACTTCAAAATCTTGCGTGTTCATGGGAACCTCCTTTCTTGGATTTAGAAAATTATATCGCGGAAGGGCATAGTTGCGAGCGCGGGGAATTGCGGGAGATAGTAGTAGATGCACAAAACGAATATCGCAAGGATCAACAGCGACCATATCCAGAGAAACGCGCTGTTCTTTACGAACGGTGACTGATGCCTGCGCGATGCGACACCGAAAATAACGGGGAGCTGGACGATAGCCATGATTACAAGCACGATCACGATCTCAAGGTTCAAAAGCGTACTGTTCAATAGGAACGACTGCAACGGCTTGAAGAAAGTCATATTTCCGAATATGATTTCAAGGCTCGAAAGGTCACGCGTTTTGATGAGCATCCAGAAAAGAGTGACGAAGGAAAATGTGAATATCCAGCCGAGCGGTCTCAGCCTTTTTCTCTCCCGAAGGGCTTTGTTGACACCGAACAGACCGTCAAGCAGGGTAGGTATGAGAAGGATCGCGATCGCGGGCAGAACGCTGATACCTATCTTGAACCACAAAAGTAAAACAAGCGTGCAGAAAAGCGATATTGCGGTGCTCCAGATCTTTTGCACTTTTCCGCTTTTCTTTTCGAGTGAGCAGAGAGAGGAAAGCGGCTTGTGGATATAGTCGCTTATCCACAAACTGAGGCTGGAGAGAAAGTTGCTTGAGTAATCAGCAGGGGTGAGGGAGAGTATGCAAGAGCCGAAATCGGGAGCAAGCGGGATGCCGAGCATTGCAGATATTCCGCGACCCATATCCGAATAGCCGGAAAATGCATAATAAACCGACACAAGAAGAATTGACGCGAGGATCACGGCAACACCCACGCTGATCGGCTCCTCTGTATAATGAAGAAGGTTATCGACTATCGCGTCATAGGATTCTTCAAGGAGCGCGGCAATTGCAATCCTTTTTATAAATCCGCGTGCAAAGAGGATTATTCCCGAGGCAACGCCCGCGGCTGTAAATCGGAGATTTTCGGGTTTAATGAGGTTTTCAAAGTTTTTGTATTTAATGACGGGACCAACGATCATTACGGGAAAGTAGGTCACGTAGATGAGCACGTCGGCAAAATTTCTCGGCATCGGAGCATCGCCACGGCGGACGTCCATAATGCAGGAGAAGCATGCAAGCAGATAGAATGAGGCGCCGATGGGAATATATCTTGCCGCCGCGGAAACTTCAGCCCAGACGCCGAGGTATCTCAGCACGGCGAGAACTCCGACCAGCACACAAACCACGAAAGCAACAACGTATTTCTTTCGGACGCTGAACACCGCAAAGGTGGCGCAATAGGTGAATATTGCACAGAGCAATAAAAAGAGCAGCGACGCGGGATTTCCGAAGTTGGCTAACGCATAGAACGTAAGGCTGAAAATGCAGATGGCACTCGGTTTAAGACGCGCGGGGACCAGAGTGTATATACCAAGCATCAACGGTAAAAAAAGCAGCAGAAAAACAGGGGATATAAACAGCATATTTTTCCCTCCTTTTCTGCCTGATATATTTATGGCTTTTTATATTAATATAATATCATATTACTTCGGATAATTCAAGTGGCACGGCTGTTTTGTCGGAAAATGTTAAAAAAATATATCATATTTATCAAAAAAACATTGACAAAGGCGGGAAAATATAGTACAATAATGGTAATGGCATTTGCTAAATAATCATTTTGAAAGGAAAAAACAATGAAAAAAGCATTAGCAATTCTTCTGCTAACAACCATGATCATTTCGCTTTTCGTATTCCCGACAAGCGCTGAAGCATGGGACGGAACCTCGGCTTCCTACGCTCTCAGAGGCGACGGAACTCAGGATTCTCCCTACCGCATCAGACACGCAAAGGACCTCGCATTCCTTGCAAAGTCGGTAAACGAAGGCAACGCATACGAAGGTAAGTACTTCGTTCAGACCGCCGATATCGACCTCGGCGGCAAGGAATGGACTCCTATCGGATTCCAGGATATCAACGATGCCAAGACGGACGGCAAGGCTGCTGCACCCTTCTCCGGCGTTTATAACGGTGCCGGCCATAAGGTAATCGGCCTCAAGATCACCGAAGAAACCACCAACCACCTCGGCCTTTTCGGATACGTAATGTCCGGCGCGGTTGAGGCAGGTATCGCAAACCTCACCGTTGAGGGTGACATCACCATCGAAGGCGTTCTCGCAAAGAACTTCGGTATCGGCGGTATCGTCGGTTCGCTCGGTAGAGATGCTGCTGATTTCCCCGCTAAGGTTTACCTTCTCAACTGTACATCCAACGTACCTGTTACCATTACCGTTTGCTACGGTGAGCCCAGAATCGGCTCCGTTGCAGGTTACGTCTTCAACGGTACTGTTCAGAATTGTGTTGCAAACGGCAACGTAAGCGTAGCAGGAACCACCACCTCGAGAATCGGCGGATTCGTCGGTCAGACTAACCGTACACAGTATCTTAACTGCGTAGCAAACGGCAACGTAACTTCCGACCTTGAAAACGCAAAGGTTTCTGCAAGAGCAGCAGGCTTCTGCAGCGTTGTTACTCGTGGCGGTATGGCAGGTGACGAGGCTGAAGCTCAGTACACTGTATTTGAAAATATTATTACCACCGGTAAAGTATACGCTAAGAGCGGCGCTACCATTATGGCAGCGGGAATCGCGGCAGACTTCTATGTAAATGCAACCACATGGCCCGGCAAGGACTGCAGAGTCAAGATGATCTACTGTGTAAATACCGGTGATGTAACCGCTGAAAGCACAGGCGACGCTAACTACCCTCATGCAGGTGGTCTCGCAGGATACCCCGGCAACGGTAACACCGAGTTTGAATTCCTCAACTGTGCGAACTCCGGTAACATTCAGAGTATCGGCGGTAAGGAACAGCGTGTGAGCGGCCTTGTAGGAACCGTTTATTCCAAGGAAGCTGAATACAAGTTCGACCAGTGTATTACCGTAGGCGAGATGGCATCCAGCTGCTTCAAGTGTGCAAACGAGGAAACTGCTCTTATGACTTGTACCGCAAATGCTGACTCCGCTTCGCTCACTCTTGCACTTATGACCGTTCAGGATCTGATCAAGCCCTCCACTCTTACCATTGCAGGCTTTGATCCTAACAAGTCGTATACTCCTCCTGCATCCGATGCAGATCCCGATCCCGTTCCCGAGACCGAGCCCGTGACTGAGCCCGAGACCGAGCCCGTGACTGAACCCGAGACCGAGCCTCAGACCGAGCCCCAGACCGAACCTCAGACCGAACCCGAAACCACTCCTGCACCCGTTGTAACCGAAGCTCCCAATACTACAGAGCCTCAGCCTGAAAAGAGCGGATGCGGTGCGGTTATTTCCGGCGGCGCGATCTTCGCTATCATCTGCCTCGGAGCTGCAGTTGTTGCAAAGAGAAGAGAAGACTGATCTTAAAGCAATACCGAAGCTTTATTAAAGCTTGACCTATAATAAAAAACTCCCTTGCGGTTGAAATGACCGCAAGGGAGTTCTTGTTTTGCTTTAGCCAAAAATACAGCACAGCCGATGATTGATTCGGCTGTGCTTTTATGAGTCGCCAATTACTTTACAATGCAGTTTGCGATCTCGTTGAAGAAGGGATTGTCGTGGCTCGTGTGAGCGGTGAGCTCAAGCTCTTCTCTGAGGTCGAGGCAGAACATACCCATGATAGACTTGCCGTCAACGGTGTATCTGCCGGACTTGAGCTCGATGTCAAAGTCGTACTTGCCTGCAACCGCTACGAAATCGTAGAGATCTGCGATAGTTACGAGGCGGATTTTTACTGTTGTGATGGTTTCCATTATATTTACCTCCGTATGATTGATTTTCTAATATTATTCTACCATTTCAGGGGTAAAAAGTCAATATGATTTTATTTATTTTGAGCGAAAAAATAGCTATATTTTGGGTAAATTAAAATTACATTTTTGGAACATAAAAGTATAATAGAGATTGGTAAAATTAATTTATTAGAAAAACATCAAAGTTAAATGAAAATCTAATAAAATTTGTTTTAAGTAAA
>JAZOAA010000042.1:0-32377 GCA_045595265.1 Eubacteriales bacterium | reverse complement strand
TCACTATTGAGAATTATTCCGAAATAGTTGATGACTATCACTGCTTCGAGGCTCTTAATATACCAAAGCACCACCCCGCAAGAGATATGCAGGATACTTATTATCTTGACAACGGTCAGCTTCTTAAGACACATACATCTGCGGCGCAGAACTATATTATGAGAAAGTACGGCGCTCCCCTTCGCGCTATCTTCCCCGGCAGATGCTTCAGAAATGAGTCTATTGATGCCTGCCACGAAAACACCTTCTTCCAGCTTGAGGGTATGATGATTGACGAGAATATATCCATCTCAAACCTTATTTACTTTATGAAAACCATGCTCTCCGAGGTGTTTAAGCGTGACGTTAAGGTAAGACTGCGTCCCGGCTTCTTCCCATTCGTCGAGCCCGGCTTTGAGCTTGATATAAACTGCGCTATCTGCGGCGGCGAGGGCTGCCCTTCCTGTAAGAACTCGGGTTGGCTTGAGCTTTGTCCTTGCGGTATGATTCACCCGAACGTGCTTAAAGAGGGAGGAATCGACACCGAAAAGTACACGGGCTTTGCATTCGGTCTCGGTCTTACAAGACTTGCTATGATGAAGTACGGCGTTAAGGATATCCGCGATTTCAATTCCGGAAATCTTAAGGCGCTCTCACAGTTCAAATCTATTTAAGGAGGTAGAGAAGATGTTTTTATCTATGAATTGGATAGGCGATTTTGTTGACCTTTCCGGTCTTGACAAAAAGACGCTGATTAAGAATTTCACCCTTTCTACCGCCGAGGTAGAGGATATAATTGAAAAAGGCAACGATATATCGGGTGTCGTCGTTGCAAAAATTCTCTCCGTTGATAATCACCCCGAGTCGAAAAAGCTCCATCTTCTTAAGGTGGACAAGGGTGACGAGGTCGTTGATATAGTTTGCGGTGCTCCTAACGTAAGAGAGGGAATGCACGTTGCGCTTGCTACCATTGGCGGACATATCGGCGACATCACTATTGCACCCCGTGCGCTTGCCGGATATACCTCTTACGGTATGTGCTGCTCCGAGGCGGAGCTTGGAATTTCAGATGACAATTCGGGCATCTGGGACATTGAGCGTGACCTTCCCGAAGGCGTTAAGCTCGGAACGGATATTAAAGAAATATTTGATATAGAGGATATCATCTTTGAGGTTGATAACAAGTCGCTCACCAACCGCCCTGACCTCTGGAGTCATTACGGTATGGCAAGAGAATTTGCAACCATCACACAGCGCGCTCTTAAGAGTCCGTCGCTCGTTGATGCAAGTCAGTTTGACAATCTGCCCCCCGTACTCGTTGACGTAAGGGCAACGGAGCTTTGCTATCGCTATTCGGCAATAAAGGTTGAAAACGTTACCAGAAAGTTCAGCCCCGCGAATATGAGAATACGTCTGTTCTATTGCGGAAGTCGTGCTATCAACTTCCTTGCCGACCTTACTAACTACGTTATGATGGAGCTTGGTCAGCCGATGCACGCATTTGATAACGCAAAGGTTGATAAAATAGAGGTTCAGACGTTTGATAAGCCCTTCAAGTTCGCAACTCTTGACGGAGTAGAGAGAAATATTGATGAAAATATGCTTATGATCACCTCTGGTAACGCACCGGTTGCTATCGCGGGTGTTATGGGCGGCGATGCATCTAAGATCGACGATGACACAACATCTCTCCTTCTTGAGTCGGCAACGTTTGACGGCGTTTCGGTAAGAAAGACCACGACTCGTCTCGGACTTCGTACCGATGCTTCACAGAGATATGAGAAGATGCTCGACCCCGAGCTTTGCCGAGTTGCAACTGAGAGAGTTCTCGCTCTTCTCTCTGAGTGTGACAAGGGCGCTAAGGTAATTTCTTCCTTCACCGATAAGTACGTTAAGCACTATCCCACCATCACTCTTAACTTTAACAAGTCCTACGTTGACAGATATACCGGCATTGAGATTTCAAACGAAACCATTGTCACAACTCTTACCGCTCTCGGCTTCGGTGTAGCTCTTTCGGGCGACGATTTCACAGTTGCCGTTCCGTCGTGGCGCGCAACCAAGGACGTTACTATCAAGGCTGATATAATCGAGGAAATCACCAGAATTTACGGCTATGATAACTTCGACATCTTCACTTCCTCAAGTCCTCTTCTCCCAGTACGTAAGGGAACTCTTAAGAGTGACGAGGATAGAATGAAGGACCTACTCGTTAAGAGCTATCGTATGCACGAGGTTCACTCTTACATCTGGTCTGATTCTAAAAAGAACGAGGAGCTTGGTATCGCAACTCCCGAAAACGTTAAGGTTATCAACGCTCAGACTCCTGACCATTCCTCTCTTCGCGTATCTATGGTTCCCACTCTTCTTTCCTTCGTTAAGGAAAACAGAGCTTACGGTGACAGCTACTCTATATTTGAGATAGGTCACACGGTCGAGGGACTTAAGGATAACGGCGAGTGCAATGAGATAAACAAGCTGGGCGCGGCCATCTATTCAAGAAGCGAGTCGGAGGAGTCGGTATTCCTTCGCGCGCGTGATGCCGTAGAGGAGCTTGCCTCTGATATACTTCACAGAGACGTGCAGTTTGTATGCGCAGAGCCTAACTATGACTTTGAGCATCCTGTAAATTCCTTTGATATAGTAATTGACGGCAAGAAGATTGGCTTTATCGCAACTCTTCATCCCACGGTACTTGAGAATATTGATAAGAAATGCGCTATTGCAGTCTTTGAAATAGCAACAAAGCCCTTCTCGGAAATCGAGGTAGTAAATACAAAGTATTCCGAGCCTTCGAGATTCCCCGCAATAGACATTGATATAACCTTTGCTGCCGACATAGGCGCAATAGCCTTTGATGAGCTTGTGAAGGTGGCTAAGTCCTCGGCGGGTGAGCTTCTTTCTGACGTTAAGATGAAGGACGTATATACTGCTGACGGTGCGTCTGCAATAACGCTTCGCTTTACGTTCGTTTCAAAGGAGCGCACGCTTACGAAGCAGGAGCTTATTCCTCTTGCGGATGAGGTTGTCAAAGCGCTTTCTATGCTTGGACTCGTTGTGAAGGCGTAAAATGTAAATGATTGTTTGCAATATTCCTTTTTAACAATATTTTTTAAGGAGAAAATTTATGACGGCAAAGACCAACGAGCTCTTTTCTAAATATCAAGCGAGAAGAACTAAGAAGGAAAAGACCTCCTTTATACAGTACGTTTGCTCACTCGCGGCAAGCGCAGGTTACCTTAGCAGTGTGGATAAATCAAAATCCAAGGCAAGAAACGTGATAATCGGTGATCTTGCAGAGGCGGAGATCGTTTACTCGGCTTATTATGATACCTCCTCGGCATCTATCCTTCCCAGCTTTGTCACTCCGAGCGCACCCATTCTTACAACGCTTTATCAGGTGCTTATCGCTATTGTAAATCTAGCGGCAGGCGCTATCGGATTTATAGTTCCGTATTTCGCACTCTCCTTTACTCCAATACCTGAGAGCATAACGGTTCTTGTTTCGATACTCGTAGCATTTGCTGCTTTTGCCGGCGCTATGGTGCTGACGGTTTCGGGACGCTCGCGTAACAATTCCGCTAACTCCAACACCTCGGGAGTTGCAACCATTGTTGAGCTTATGTTCTCTATGCCCGAGGAGCTTCGCAATAAGACCGCTTTCGTTCTCTTCGATTTTCACGAAATCGGCTGTGTCGGCTCTAAAGAATTTGCGAAAAGGCATAAAAAACATCTGAAGCACAAGCTCTTGGTAAACCTTGACAGCGTGGGAGTCGGTGACGAAATAGTTGTTGAGCTTCATAAGAAAGCAAAGTCTAAAAAGATAAAGCCTTTGGTTGAGGCTGCGTTTGATAACAAAAACGGTTTCGACGTTTTAACTAAGGGAGTAAGTATTCCTTCTGACCACAAGAATTTTAAGACTTCAGTTTGCGTGAGCGCATTCAGACGCTCAAAGACCGGTCTTTTGTATTTAGCAAATCTTAATTCTGACGCGGATACTGAATGTAGCGGCAGAAATATAGAAATAATAAGCGATGCACTGATAAACCTTGCTCGATTCACGGTAGATCCTGCAACCATGCAGCAGACTCTTCCCGAGGTTGAACAAGCACCTGCGGCAGATGAGCTTGACACTATATCCGAAGCAACGGAGCAGGCGGAAGAGCAGCAAGAACCTATCGAAGAAGCGGAAGAGACCGAAGTGGCCGCAGCGGATAGCGCTGATGACGAAGTTGACAGCGAAGACGAATCCGCTGAAGAGAAAGAGACAGAGAGTGCTGAAATCTCTAACGAAGAGCAGACGGACGAAGAAAATAAAGAAAATAAATAAGAATTGGAATAATTCTAAAAAAATTGTAAAAAATATTGACAACTGAAAGCAAATCGTGTATAATAAATTTGGAATGAGTCTAAATTTCAACTTTCGATTTTCGTTATGAAAGGGGTTGATTTAATGACAAGACAACGAGCGGCGGTGCTCAGTGTTGTCAGCCGCAAGGGGCGTCACTATACGGCGGATGAAATTTTTGCACAAGCAAGGCTTATTTTGCCGACAATCTCCAGAGCCACGGTTTACAACAGTTTGCATGCCCTTGAGCGCGATAAGCTGATACGGCGAATTACCGCGGAGGGCGCATCGGACCGCTACGACAGCTCCTATATACCGCACGGTCATCTCTTCTGTACCGAGTGCGGCGGAGTTGAGGACTTCGAGCCGTTAGGGCTTTCCGATGAGCTTTCAAGGATTGCGGGCGGAGACATAGAATCTTACGAGCTTAAGGTGAGATATATTTGCCCCACCTGCAGAAAAATAGGCGAAAACGCCAAAAATGTAAAGTAAAGTTATAAAAAATAACATATTCAAGGAGAAAAAACAATGAATCTTAAAGGTACTAAAACTGAGCAGAATCTTATGACCGCTTTCGCGGGCGAATCTCAGGCAAGAAACAAGTATACCTACTTCGCATCTGTTGCGAAGAAGGAGGGTTACGAGCAGATTGCGGAAATCTTTCTCAACACCGCGGATAACGAGAAGGAGCACGCAAAGCTTTGGTTCAAGCATCTCGGCGGTCTTTCTGACACCGCCGCAAACCTTCTTGCAGCAGCAGAGGGTGAGAACTACGAGTGGACCGATATGTACGCTACTTTCGCTAAGGAAGCGGATGAAGAGGGCTTCAAGGCTATCGCTAACCAGTTCAGAGCCGTTGCGGCTATTGAGAAGGCTCACGAGGAGAGATACAGAAAGTTTCTCTCTAACGTAGAGATGCAGAAGGTATTTGAGAAGGCGGAGATGACTATGTGGGAGTGCCGTAACTGCGGACATCTCGTAATGGGAACCAAGGCTCCCGCCGCTTGCCCCGTTTGCGCTCATCCCCAGAGCTTCTTCGAGGTTAGAAAAGAGAATTATTAATTCATAAATTGATTGATCAAGGCTGTTTCGGCTTATGCCGAGGCAGCCTTTTGTTTTACTTTTTAATTCCAGCCTTGCATATTAAAATATTTTGTGATATAATCATAATTGTTATATCATTGCTTATTGCGAATAAAATGCGGAGGTGTTTCATGAAAATACTTGTTGTTGACGATGAAATAGAAATCAGAAATATATTAAGACTTCTCCTTGAATCAGCGGGACATACCATTCTTGAGGCAAGGGACGGCGAAGGCGCTGTCAGAGCCGTGCGAGAGAACGAAGGGATAGACTTATGCATTATGGATATCATGATGCCGGTTTTAAGCGGTGTTCAGGCAACTGCGGAGATACGTAAATTTTCTGACGTTCCGATTCTTTTCCTTACGGCGAAATCTCTCGATTCGGATAAGGAAGAGGCGTACGGTGAGGGTGGCGACGATTACCTCGTGAAGCCTTTTTCATCAAAGGAGCTTCTTATGAAGGTTGAGGCGCTTACAAGAAGATATAATAGCTACGGCGTGAAACCTGAGAATGCAGAGCAGATAAGACTGCGCTCCGGGGTGGTGCTTTTTCCCGCGACGCGAGAGGTATATAAAAACGGAAGCACGCTTGACGTTAGGGACAAGGAGCTTGAGGTGCTTGTTTACCTTGCAAAAAACAGAGGTAGGGTCGTTGGAGCGGTTGAGCTTTATCAGGAGGTATGGGGCGAGATGGCTTTGCCTTCATCAAACAATACGATAACCGTTCATATATTAAATTTGCGCAGGAAGCTAGAGGACGATCCTTCGGATCCTAAAATAATACGCACCGTGTGGGGAAAGGGTTACCAGATTGATTAACGAAAACCAAAGAGTAAAGATGCACCGTCCTTATAACTCTCTTTACTTACAGCTTATCGGCGTTATCGTGATAGCGGCTATTGCTGCGATAGTTTCTTATGCGCTGATTCGTATGAGCGCGAATAAATATATAAATGATTATTACGTAACAGACGACGGAAGAGGAGAGCGAGAAGAAGAATATATTGCCGGGCTTCAAGCCTTCATTGATAAAAACGCGCTCTCTTCCGAGGATACCGACAGAATAGCCGCGTTTGCAAAATCGCATAAATACGTCTATCTTCTGCTTTACCGTGATGACGAGTTGTTTTTCTCATCGGATATGATTCCTGACACCGATGATGACACCGACACGCCAAACCAACCGGACGATGAGGAAAACGGCGAGAAAGACGACGTAGAAAACAACGACGGCACAGATGGAATTTTCGGATCGGGTATAACCGTAGACTATCCGACGAGAGAGGAACTGAAGCGGTATGCCGAAGAAAATGGATTTTATGAGCTTGAGCTTAGCGACGGAATAATATTTGCATCTGTTGCGGAGTTTTCCGAATACTTCTATTACGACGTTTTCAATATAAGCGCTTTGGTTATAGCCGCTCTTATTTTGGCGTTGATAATCGTTCTTTATTTCAAAACGGTAATATCCAGAATAAAAAAGCTGGAGCACGAGGTTACAGCTGTTGCGGGTGAAAATATAAACCGACCTATACTTGTGAGCGGAAACGATGAGATTTCGCGCCTGTCAGCTAACGTTGAAAATATGCGCAGAACAATTCTCGAAAGCACAAGAGAAGAGCGCGAGGCGAGAGAAGCGAACACCGAGCTTATCACAGCCATGTCACACGACATCAGAACGCCCTTAACGGTTCTTTTAGGATATCTTGATATTATGAAAGAGCGCACACGGGATGAGCAAATGCAAAGCTATATTTATGCCTCGGAGAAAACTGCCATGAGGCTAAAAAATCTCTCCGACGATATGTTTAACTATTCCTTGGCATTTGGAAACACCAAAGAGAGCATTAGCTTAAAGCGATATAACGCGCTTACCCTGGTTGACCAGATGCTCTCGGAGCATATACTTCTCCTCTCGGAGAACGGGTATGACGTAAGGCTTGAAAGAAAGGAAGAGCCGATAGGAGATGCCACGGTAACTACCGATGCGCCAAAGCTTATGCGGATTGTCGATAACGTTTTCCAAAACGTTTATAAATATGCCGACAAGTCATCTGCCGTATACGTATCCATTGATGTTTCCGCGCAGAGAGTTCTCTTTGAAATCAAGAATAAGGTCAGCACGAAGAGGGACGAGGCGGAGAGTAACGGCATAGGACTTAAGACCTGCAAACGCCTTGCAACCTTTATTGCGGAGCAATTTTTTGCAGAGGAGAGTGACGGTGTGTTTACCGCAAGGCTTTCTGTAAAAATTGACGGCGCGGAGGATGGAGATGCTGAAATTTAACGAGCTTGATATAGCGCAGATTGATAAAGCTTCGTCCGATGAATATGTAAAAGAGGTTCTCGCTTCCTTTTCCGACGCTTTAGATGAAGGTGTCGAGGTGGCTTACACCGTTTTTGGCGAGCATCTTTTTATCAGGCTTTGTGCGGACGGAGAGTACTCCTTCGTTTACCCGATAGCTCTTACAGATAAGCCGTCGGACTCCGAGGCGCTCCTAAAGCTTTCCGAATATGCGAAAAAAGAGGAAATACCGCTTGTTATATGCAGTATTCCTCCTGAATGTATCGACATTGCGGCAGAGACCTATAAGCACACTCGTGAGTACTTTGACGGTGAGTGCTATGCCGTATCGGTAATCAGCGAATGTTCTCTTCTCGACGAAGAGCCGAGCATAACCGACGGTGTAATCACTCTTGCACCTCTTAATGACAGCGATATATCCGCGTATGCTGATATTTGTCTTGATAACGAACTTAATAAATACTGGGGCTACGACCCAACCGATGACCCGGAGGCAGAGGATAGAGAATATTTTTATCTTTCTGCAAAGAGGGGATTTGAGCTTGGGGTGGCTCTTACTCTCGGTGTGTATCTTGGCGGTGAGCTTATAGGTGACGGAGCTTTGTGGGGCTTTGACCTTGTTGGAGGCTGCGAGATAGCCTTCAGAATAAAGAGAGAGTATCAGGGACGCGGATTTGGCAGAAGGACTATGGAGCTTCTTATAAAGCTTGCTGACAGTATGGAAATAGACACTCTTTATGCAAGAGTTGATGAAAAAAACAGCCCGTCGGCAGCTCTTCTTTCAAGGCGATTTACAGAATATAGCCGTGACGGCGGGAAAATTTATTATAAAAGAAACAGATAAAAGGAGGTGTGAGTGTGAAAAGGTGTATTCTTGGAATAATGGCGCACGTTGACGCGGGTAAAACCACCTTGACAGAGGCGCTACTGTATCGCACGGGCGCTGTCGAGCGCCTTGGAAGAGTTGATAAAAGAGATGCATATCTTGACACTCACGCAATAGAGAGAGAAAGAGGCATTACTGTCTTTTCAAAGCAGGCGGCTCTGAAAATAGGCGAGCTTGACGTAACTATCATAGACACTCCCGGGCATATAGATTTTTCCTGCGAAACCGAGAGAGCACTTTCGGTTGAGGACTATGCCGTGCTTATAATCAGCGCCCCGGATGGTGTCAGCGCTCATACTAAAACCCTTTGGCACTTGCTTGCCGCAAGGGGTATACCTACCTTCATTTTCGTAAACAAGGTTGACATCTCCGAGCGACGCCGTCATGACCTTATGGCGGAGCTTAAAACAGTGCTCTCGTCTGGGTGCGTTGACTTTACGGGCGGAGAGAGTGCCGAGCTTTACGAGGAGTGTGCGGGGTGTGACGAGCACCTTATGGAGCAGTTTTTTGAAAGTGAGACAGTAAGCTGTGAGTCCGTTGCCCGCTCGATAGCAAAGCGCAGGATTTTTCCCTGCTTTTTCGGCTCGGCGCTAAAGCTTACCGGAATCGACTCATTTCTGGCAGCTCTTGAAAAATACATATTACCTAAAAAATATTCCGACACAATATTCGGCGCAAGAGTTTATAAAATAGCGCGTGACGCACAGGGAAAGCGCCTGACTTACCTTAAGGTTATGGGAGGCGTTCTTAAAACCAAGGACACCATATCTGTAAGAATGGCAAGCGGCGAGCAAGTCTTGGAAAAAATAGAGGAGATAAGACTCTATTCGGGCGATAAATATAAGAGCGTAGGCTCGGTGCAGGCAGGCGCTGTATGCGCCGTTCTCGGTCCTGCGGCAACGCGCGCGGGTATGGGACTTGGTATAGAGCGTGACGACGAAACCGTGCTGACACCCGTTTTAGATTACAGAATGGAGCTTCCCGCGGGTGTCAGCCCTTACGAAACTTATATGCGGCTTATGGCGCTGACCGAGGAGGACCCCGCGCTGGCTATGTCTTACGACAACCGCACTCACGAAATACGCGTCAGACTTATGGGCGAGATGCAGCTCGAAATTCTGACAAGGCTCATACGCGACAGATTCGGTATTGACGTAAGATTTGGAGAGGGAAGTATACTCTATAAGGAAACCGTTTCTCAAGAGGTTATTGGCAGAGGCCACTTTGAGCCTTTACGGCATTATGCAGAGGTGCATTTGCGAATTGAGCCTCTTCCTTACGGAAGCGGTATAGTTACTGCTACGGAATGTCCTACCGACACTCTCGCGCTGAATTGGCAAAGGCTGATACTCACTCACGTGGAGGAGAGGATTCACCGCGGAGTGCTTACGGGTTCACCCTTGACCGATGTGAAAATAACAGTTTTGGCAGGAAAGGCACATCCAAAGCATACCGAGGGCGGAGACTTCCGACAGGCGACGTACAGAGCGATAAGGCAGGGACTTATGAAGGACGGCTGCACGCTGCTTGAGCCTACCTTCGATTTTAGAATAGAGATGCCCGCCGAGTGCCTTGGCAGAGTTATGACGGATATTACCAACATGCACGGTACGGCGCGCCCGCCTCAGTTTGCAGATGATACGGCCATACTTGAGGGCAACTGCCCCGTTGCCACCATGCGCTCGTATGCCAAGGAAATACGCGCGTTTACCAAGGGGGAGGGACGGATAACCCTAACCGTCGGAGAGTATGTTCCCTGCCATAACGCAGACGAGGTGATAGCCAAAATCGGCTATGACCCATCTCTTGATGAAAGAAACACAGCAGGCTCTGTGTTCTGCAAAGGTGGAGCGGGGTATTTCGTTCCTTGGGACGAGGCGGATGCGCTTATGCACGTATCTATCTTTGGCGAGCGATCGGAAGAGGTTGAGAGAAATGAAGAATATACGCAAAGACCGAAACCGAAGCTTGACTATCGCGGAACTCTCGAAGAGGATAAGGAGCTTATGCGTATTTTCGAGAGCACGTACGGCAAGATAAAGACGCGCCGCGCTCCCGAGAGAGTTGAAAACTCCGCACCCGAGAAAAAGAGTGCCGAAAGGCCGAAAAAGATGAAGCCGAGAGGCGAAAATTACGTTATAATCGACGGGTATAATTTCATTTTTGCAACCGATGAATTAAGAAAGGTTGCAGAGTCGGACTTCGCACGGGCGCGTGACGTGCTTATCCGAATGATGTGCGACTATTCGGCATATCATAAATCAAAGGCTCTGATAGTCTTTGACGCGTATAAGCGTCGGGGAGGCGAGGGAAGCTGCGAGGTCGTGGGAGACGTTACCGTGGTGTATACCAAGGAATCTCAGACGGCAGACGCATATATCGAAAGGACAACGCACGAGATAGCCGACGAGTATACCGTAAGAGTTGTTACGGCAGACCTTCAAGAGCAGCTTATAATACTCGGAAGCGGCGGACTTCGCGTCAGCACGGCGGAATTTTGGGAGGAGCTTAAAATCACCGCCTCGCTTATAAAGGAAAAAATCGAAGAATATATGAAATGAATTTTCTAAAATGTAAATTCTTAATTTTTCTCTTGCAATTTATACAAAAATATGGTATTATTTTTGTGAAACATTTCAATATATAAGGAAAGGAGAAGCTCTTGAATCTTATAAAAGACAAAATTATGGAGTCGCTGAAGTCGGTTTTGCCGATAGCGCTCATCGTGCTCCTTCTCAGTATAACGCTCGTTCCCGTGTCGGCAGCGGATATGCTCTTGTTCATTATAGGTGTAGTCCTTCTTGTGCTTGGAATGAGTCTGTTTACCGCGGGTGCCGAGATGTCTATGCAGCCGCTCGGCTCAAAGGTCGGTAGCACGATAGCAGGAAGCGGAAAAATATGGATTATCGCCTTCGTAAGCTTTATAATAGGAATACTCGTTACTATATCAGAGCCTGACCTCCTTATCCTTGCTGACCAGGTAAACAGCCGGGATCTCGTTTACGTGGTTTCTGCCGGAGTGGGTATATTCCTTATGATTGCGGTTTTGAGAATAGTTTTCGGCATCAGCCTTACTCTTCTTATGATAATCTTTTATACCGCCGCGTTTATTATGGCGTTCTTTGTTTCTCCGTCGTTTTTGCCTTTGGCATTCGACTCCGGAGGAGTTACAACGGGTCCTATGACCGTTCCTTTCATCATGTCGATAGGTGCGGGTGTTTCGGCGGCAAAGATTTCAGCCGATAACCGAGACGATTCCTTCGGTATCACGGGTCTTTGCAGCATCGGTCCTATCATAGCCGTGCTTGCGCTCGGTATTATAGGCGGAAACGAGGGATACTACGAGCATACTCCGCCACACGTGGTTGAAACCACACAGTCGGCGGCAACCCTTTACGGCGCGGAGCTCTTAGACCATGCGCTAGAGGTGTTTAAGGCGCTCTTCCCGATAATAGTTTTTGCTATTCTGTTTCAGCTGGTTACCCGCGCGTTCACAAAGCTTCAGATGATAAGAATGGCGGTAGGTATAGTATACGTTCTCGTCGGACTCAGTATATTCCTCACGGGTGCGAACGTAGGATTCGTTCCTATGGGAACAGCGATAGGCGAGAAGCTGACGGAATATCTCGGCGGACTCTTGCTCGTGCCGATAAGCATGCTGCTCGGTTACTTTATAGTAAAGGCGGAGCCGTCGGTTTACGTTCTTAATAAGCTGGTTGAAAATATGAGTGCAGGCGCTATATCCGGAAAGACTACGGGCCTCGGTCTGTCTGTCGGTGTGTGCGCGGCACTGGGTCTTGCGGCAGTCCGTATACTTACGGGAATAAATATCCTCTGGTTCCTTATTCCCGGTTATATAATAGCCCTTGTCCTCTCGTTCTTTGTACCTAAAATATTCGTGGGTATATCCTTCGACTCCGGTGGAGTTGCCAGCGGTACTATGATGAGCGCGTTCGTGCTTCCTCTGTGCATGGGTGCGTGTGATGCACTTCCGGGAGCGAACGTTATGACTGACGCATTCGGATGCGTTGCGCTTGTTGCCATGGCGCCGATAATAGCCATACAGGTTTGCGGACTTGCTTACAGGCTTAAGACAGAGGACAGAGCGCGTCGGTTCGTTTCGGCAAGCGAAACCTTCATTGATTACGGCTACGTTCGCGATACGGGAGTAAAAAGTCCCCAAAAGCGACAGAATGGAGATAGCAATGAACAGAACGGCAGAGAATAAGCGTGTAAAGCTGCTTGTAGGCATAATAAATCGCGAGGACGAGCAGAAATTTACCGAGATAATAAACGAGTGCGCAACAGCTCTTCACTTTTCGGGTCTTGGTCATGGAACGGCTCACTCGAGCTATATGACCTATTTTGGATTTAACGAGATAGATAAGCGCATGACCCTTTCTCTTATACCCGGAAGGCTTGAGCACGAAATACTTAGCGACATAGGCCACGGACTTAAGCTTTATCTTGTGGGACGCGGTATCGCTTTTACCGTGCCGCTTTCAGGTATTTCAAATATAATAAACGATGCTATAATTTCCGGCGCTGAAAAAAGCGACAGGGTAGCGTCAAGGCAGGCGCCTATATCAAAGAAAAAGGAGAAAAAGCGTATGCATGAGCTGGTAATAGCCGTAGTTGACAGAAGATATACAGATGCTGCAATAGAGGCGGCAAGAGGCGCCGGCGCAACCGGTGCTACCGTCTTTCATACCAAGAGCATAAATAATCAGAAGGCGGCACAGAGCATAGGAACGACGATAAGCCAGGAGACGGACAGCGTTCTGTTCTTGACCACCGTTGAGTATAAGAATAAAATCATGGAGGCTGTAAGAGATGCGGCAGGCCTTAAGACAGAGGGCGGAGCCGTAATCTTCTCACTTCCCGTAGACGACCTTGTCGGAATAGGCAGATTTGAGGACTATATCGACGGCGAAGAGAATGAATAATTATAAATAGTTAAAAAGGAAACGAAGGTATATTCGTTTCTTTTTTTCTTTACCCGCCGTTACGAAAAAGAGGCAAGCGTCATATTATAATATCGGGCGGGAAACCGCACTAATTCGATATTGAAAGGCTAATCTTGGAAATCGTACTTTTAACCGCGCTGGGAATAGGCGGTGCTACGGCTCTCGGTGCGGTGATAGGCTTTCTTGCACGCGGCTTTGCTATGAAGAGGGGCGGGCTGATTATGGCATTTTCCTCCGGAATAATGCTTGCCGCATCTGTGATTGGGCTTATACTTCCTTCTCTAGAGCTTGGAGGTACACTTGCTCCTCTCGTAACGGTGCCTGCGCTGTTTATCGGAGCGCTGATGCTTGACGCCTGCGAGAAGCTGCTGCCGGAGAGCATATTTGAGGCTGACGGAGTGCAGAACCGGTCGCTTATGCTGTTCGTTATAGCCATAGCGGTGCATAATCTGCCGGAGGGACTTGCCGCGGGAGTGGGCTTTGGAACGGGGGATCTGTCAGAGGCTCTTTTTATAGCGGGTGGCATAGCGCTTCAGAACATACCCGAGGGAATGGTTATAATAGCACCTATGATATCCGCCGGTATAAGTCCGCTTCGCGCCCTTGGCTATGCTCTTGCAACAGGAGCGATAGAGGTTGTAGGAACTGTTGTTGGGTATCTTGCCGTAAGTGTCAGCGCGGCTCTTTTGCCGTTTATTCTCGCGTTTGCGGGCGGGATTATGATATACGTCATAAGCTGCGACGTATCATCAAGGGGTATAAACGGTAATATTAAATGCGAAAGCTATGCTCTGATGCTTGGATTTTCGCTGATGCTTGTTCTTGATTTCTTGCTTTTTTAACTTCTTTTTGCATAATCACTTGATTTATTTTGGTTTTTGTGGTAACATAAATTTATAAAATATTTATGAGGTGAAGTTTGAAAATGAGTTTTCAAACTCGTCGTTTGTGTCTTTCATTCCGTAGGGGATGGAACGAAGTTCCTTCGGAAACCGAAGACAAACGACCGCCATAAGAAAGGAATGGTCATAATTATGCTGCAAAGAAATGAAATAGACGCAAGATACAAGTGGGATCTCACTGCAATATACGGAAGCTCTGAGGAGTTTGAGGCGGATTTTTCCGCGTGTGATAAGCTGATATCAGGCTTTGGCGCACACGAGAAGAGTATGCTTCTTTCGTCCTCGGGGCTTCTGTCGGCTATGAAGGACGTTACAGCCATTTCTGCTAAGATCGAAAAGATGTGGTGCTATGCTTATCTTGCTTTCGTAGTAGATACGAAGGATAATTCCGCACAGGGCAGGATATCACGGGTTCGCAGCCTTGCCGCAAAGGCCGATAGCGCGACCTGGTTTGTATCTCCTTATATTTTAAGACTTGACGAAGAGATGCTTTGTGCGTGGTATGAGGAATGTCCCTCGCTTTGTGATTTTCGCCGTTTGATTGAAAAAACTATGAGAGAAAAGCCGTATACGCTCTCCGATGAGTGTGAAAAACTTATGGCAAAGCTCTCCGACTGTATAGACAGTCATGAAAATATTAGAGGTATTTTTGTAAACTCCGATTTACAATTTGGTAAGATTTCGGACGAAAACGGCAAAAAAGTACAGCTCACCGATACAAATTATATAATGCATCTTATGTCGGGTGACCGCCGCGTTCGCAGAAGCGCGTTCCAGACTCTTTATAAGACTTACGAGCAGTTTGCAAACACATTTGCGACCATATATTCGAGCTACGTCAAGGAGCAGTGTACTCTGGCAAAAATGAGAGGATATAAAAGCTCTATCGTTGCTTCTACCTTCAAGGACGAGGTAACACCCGAGATTTACGATAACCTTATCAAGTCTGTTCATCGCTCTCTTCCAACAATACACGACTATTACGAATTAAAGCGAGAGGTTCTCGGCGTAGAGAAGCTTCATATGTACGACTTGTACGCACCGCTTGTCTCCGAGTGTGAGAAGGAGTATTCCTACGACGAGGCTGTGAACGACGTTCTCGATATGGCGAAGGTTTTTGGCGATGAGTATTACGAGACTCTCAAATCGGGACTCACCGAGCGCAGATGGGTTGACGTCTATCCCTCTGTCGGAAAGCAGGGAGGCGCGTTCAGCGCGGGCTGCCCCGAGACAGAGCCGTACATTATGTTGAATTATAATGGCAAGCTTGATGACGTGTCTACTCTTGCGCACGAGGCGGGCCACTCCATGCACTCTTACTTCTCAAGAAAAAATAATCTCCCGCACGATTCCCAGTACACTATATTTGTAGCAGAGGTCGCATCAACGGTAAACGAGCTGCTCCTTGCGCACAAGAAGCTCTCCGAGTGCGAGAGCGATAACGAAAAGCTCACCATTCTTGACGGACTTATGGAAACCTATAAGGGAACGTTATACAGACAGACTATGTTTGCTGAATTTGAGCGCGATATGCACAAAAAGTGCGAGCGCGGCGAGCCTCTTACGGCAGAGGTTATCTGTTCTCATTACAAGAAGCTTGTTTGCAAGTATTTTGGTCCCAAGGTTGCAAAGGACAAGCAGATAGCGTATGAGTGGATGAGGATTCCTCATTTCTATTCTGCATTCTACGTTTACAAGTATGCGACTTGCATTTCTGCGGCCTCCGCTATTGTTAAGCGTATAGAAACCGAGGGAGAGTCCTACGTTTCAAAATACATCGAGTTCTTAAAGTGCGGCGGCAGAATATCTCCGCTTGAGAGCCTTAAGGTTGCGGGTATTGATATGAGTGACCCCGAGGTTATAAACGGTGCAATCGAGGACTTCGCATCTACGATCCGTCAGTTTAGAGAAATCTACGGAAAGAATAAGGATAAAGAATGAAATTTATATCGTGGAACGTAAACGGCTTCAGAAGCTGTCTTGGTAAGGGATTTTCCGACTTTTTTAACATGGTAGATGCCGACTTCTTCTGCCTTCAGGAAACCAAAATGAAGGAAGGGCAGGCGGATTTTGCTCCCGATGGATATTACGCCTATTTTAACAGTGCCGAGCGCGCAGGATATTCGGGAACTGCGATTTTCGCAAAGCATAAGCCAATCTCGGTAAGTTACGGTCTTGGTATACCGGAGCACGACACCGAGGGCAGAGTGATAACGCTTGAATATGAGGATTTTTACCTTGTTTGCTGCTATACTCCAAACTCAAAGCGCGAGCTTTTACGCCTTGATTACCGCATGGAGTGGGAGGATGCCATGCGTGAGTATCTTATATCTCTCGATAGTAAAAAGAGTGTTGTATACTGCGGCGACCTAAACGTTGCAAAAGAGGAAATAGACCTAAAAAATCCTAGTACCAATCACCTCAGCGCCGGATTTTCCGATGAGGAAAGACAAAAGATGCGCGACCTTCTCGCATCGGGATTTACCGACACTTACCGCTATCTCTATCCCGAAAAGGTAGAGTATTCGTGGTGGAGCTATATGTTTAAGGCGAGAGAAAAGAACACGGGTTGGCGTATAGATTATTTTATCGTATCGGATAGATTGAGAGAGCGGATAGGAGATGCTGTAATATATACCGACATCTTCGGCAGCGACCATTGCCCCGTAGGTCTTATTTTGAAATAATTTTATAAAAGAAAAAGTGGTTTTTCATTCGAAAAACCACTTTTTTATGTGCAAAAAAATCTCCTCCGATTTTCTCGGAGGAGCGAAAGTTTTATATTTTACTTGCCATTTGGTCACAGTAGATGCATCTGCCATCATCGAAGAGGCGTTTAATTCCGCGCTCGGTGCGGCTGATACAGTGAGGATTGGTGCAAGCGAGTGTCGTATCGGGCGCGCCGCATATACGCTTGTCCTCGGTGCCCTTCGTCTTAAGAAGCATAAGTATCAGAGCCATTCTGATATATCTGCCGTACATCGCTTGGTCAAAGTAGTCGGCTCTCGGGTCGTCGTCCACGTCAACGTCTATTTCATTAACTCTGGGAAGCGGATGAAGAATAGAGAGGTCCTCTTTTGCAATAGCAAGCTTATTGCGAGTTAAAATATAAGAGTCCTTTAATCTCTCGTACTCTTCCTTTGAGTCAAAACGCTCTGCCTGAATACGAGTCATATAGAGTATGTCAAGTGTGGGGATAGCCGTGTCGAGATTATCCGTTTCAACAAATTCGCAGCCCGTGTTGTAAAGATACTCATCCTTCACGTAATCGGGAAGTCTCAACTCCTCGGGTGCTATCAGCACAAACTTTACGCCCGGGTAACGCGACATTGCCGAAATAAGCGAATGAACTGTTCTGCCGTACTTAAGGTCTCCGCACACGCCTATCGTTAGATTATCAAATCTGCCCTTTTTCTTTTTTATAGTAAGTAGATCGGTAAGCGTTTGGGTTGGGTGGAAGTGACCGCCGTCGCCAGCGTTTATAACGGGGACTGTCGCAACCTCGGATGCAACTATCGGCGCGCCCTCCTTCGGGTGACGCATTACGATAATATCAGAGTATGCGCTAACCATTCTGATAGTATCGGAAACGGTTTCGCCCTTTGCCGTAGAGGAGCTGCCCGCCTGCGAGAAGCCAAGCACGTTTCCTCCAAGTCCCATCATAGCCGAGGTGAAGGACAGACGCGTTCTTGTAGAAGGCTCGAAAAATAGCGTTCCGAGTATCTTTCCGCGGCAGGAGTTGGTATAAAGATCGGGGTTGTCAAGAATATCGGAGGCTGTCTTTATCAGCTCGTCTATTTCTGCTGTCGAGAGGTCGAGTATGTTTACAAGATTTCTCATAATTGCGTTTCACTCCGTAAAATGTAAGTTTTTATTTACAAAAAATGCTGCTTACGCGCCGTAAACCTCAAGATATTTTTTAATGCGATCAACGTTTTCTTTGTTTTCGGGCTTTTCTTCAAGATACTCAATAATATCGTAAACGGTAACAATGGAGTAAACAGGGAAGCCGAACTGCTCCTCAATCTCCACCATAGCGCCCTTATCGCCCTGACCCTTTTCCTTACGGTCGACCATGATGAAGGTTGCGGCAACCTTTGTGCCTTCAAGGAGAGAGAGAATCTCCATCGACTCACGGATAGCAGTACCCGCCGTGATAACGTCCTCGATAATAACGATCTCCTCGCCTGCGGTGGGAACGTATCCTACGAAAACACCGCCCTCTCCGTGATCCTTAACCTCTTTTCTGTTGAAGAAGAAGGGAACGTTGAGTCCGTTCTTTGAAAGAGCAACAGCTGCCGAAACCGAGAGGGAAATTCCCTTATAAGCAGGGCCGTAAAGAACAGCTTGCTTCTTGCCGAGCTTTTCAAAGTAAGCCTTTGCGTAAAATTCGCCAAGGGTCGCGATGTCTGCACCCGTCTTTATCATTCCTGCATTGATGAAATAGGGAATCTTTCTTCCGCTCTTTGCGGTAAAGTCGCCAAACTTAAGAACACCCGCGTTCTCAAGAAACTGTATAAATTCTCTCTTATAGCTTTCCATTGTTGGTATCTCCTTATGTGTTTGTTTATTGTAACTATGCGATTAATCTACGAACTCTGCTACGCATCTCTCGTATGCTGCGACGGGATCCTCTGCCGCGGTGATAGGTCTGCCCACAACGATATAGTCGGAGCCTATCTTCTTTGCCTCGGCGGGAGTCATAACTCTCTTTTGGTCACCTATGTCACCGTCGGCAAATCTTACGCCGGGGGTTACTGTTACAAAATTCTTGCCGCATCTGTCGTGCACCTTTCCTGCTTCAAGAGGAGAGCAAACGACACCGTCAAGTCCAGCCTCCATAGCGTTATGAGCATAGTGCATAACAACCTTGTCGATAGGCTCCTTGATAAGAAGGTCGTTCTCCATAGCCTCCTGGTCGGTGGAGGTGAGCTGCGTTACAGCGATAAGCATGGGGCGAGTTCCGTCAGGACGGGTAAGTCCCTCAATAGCCGCCTCCATCATTCTCTTCGTTCCCGCTGCGTGAAGGTTAGTCATATCAACGTCAAGGCGAGAAAGCACCGCCATAGACTTCTTTACCGTGTTGGGTATGTCGTGAAGCTTAAGATCGAGGAATATTTTGTGTCCTCTCTTCTTGATTTCCTTTACTATCGAGGGACCCTCGGCATAGTAAAGTTCCATTCCTATCTTCACAAAGGGCTTTCTTCCCGTGAATTTGTCAAGGAATGCAAAGGTCTTTTCCGCGCTGTCAAAGTCGCAGGCAATGATAACGTCTTTTCCCATTTTTATATACCTCATTCTTAATTTTATTTAATTAGATTATTAAAACCAATCAAAGCTCTTCTTTTTTCTCACGGCGGTCTTGTCGTTGGGGTTTACGGCAACGTTGGTGTTAGCCTCGCCGTCATCAAGCTTGCCCGACAAGAGGGCGCGTATCTCGCTCTCTCCTGCCTTGTTTTTCGGAGCAAAAGCACCGCTTTTTGCGTATTTGATTATCTCGGATTTTAGCCAGAGAGCGCAAGGGTCACTCTCGTCAAAGTTAAATCCGCAAACGATCAGCCTGCCCGAGAGTACCGAAAGCTCAAACAGAGCCGCCTGGCGTATTACGTTCTTGTGAGTGGATACGACCTCAATTATCGGGTCAAACTTCACCTCGTCACTGACGAATGCCACGGGGTGCGCACCCTCAAGCAGAGTTCTGAACTGCCATGAGCAGAAGCTCTCGTGAGGAAGATCCTCTAGTATAGGGTGCTCGTTTATTACAGTCGCAAGGTTTCCCTTTGTTCTTCCTGCCAGAGCAATTCTGAAGGTTGAGGTGAGCGAGGGGAAGGGACCGTTTCCGAGAAGAACAACGTCCTCTCCGTTCTTAAGTGCCGTGATAAGCTCGTCAGCGCTCATATTCTCACGTACGGTAAGTCCGCTTTGGTCAGGCTGGCAAACTCGCGGGAAGAGATAAAGCTCCCATTCGTTTTCCGCCTTGATACCTTCACCGGCAAGAGATGCGTAAAGCTTAAGCTCCTTCGGCTTTTCCACCTCGGGAAGCTTTATCGCAAGGTCGTATAGCTTCATCACTCTGCCGCACTCAAGCGAAACGGTTAAGGTGTTATTATATATAACCTCATCGGCCGCCGTCAGCTTTACAGTCAGGTCTGCTGACTTTGTGTTTCCTATGCCGTACAAGGATGCGAATATTCCGCATTCGAGTGTGCCACATGAGGTGAAATTCACCCTTGTGCCGATATCGTTAAGAAGCACGGTAGGTGAGTTGTAGCGGAGAACGTTCTCCACAGTTTCGCCGGGCTTCATCTCGTAAAACTCGTTCATCATTCCCACGTCGTACCCGAAGGTATGCCAGTGGGTATCTATCGGTCCGAGAAAATCATAGCCCGCCATATTTTCACAGCGTCTTACCGCCTCAAAGCAGTATTTTCTTACACGCCTCTGCCATTCGCACGAGTTCTTAAAGTATAGTGGTGCTTTTTCAAGAACACCCTTATCCCGAAGATGCTCTCTGATAGAAGAAAACATTTCGGTCTGCTCGCCTATCCTCGTACCCTTATATCTTTCCTCAAGTGATAGGTCAGCGTACGTTCCGTCAATGCATATCTCGTGAGTAACTCTCGGCTTGCCGTAAACGCGGCTCCAACCGTCGAGTGTTTTTACGTCAGCGTCAAGAGATTTGTAGCTGACGTGCTCTAGCGAGAAGCTGTTATACAAATCGGAAAAGCTGCCAACGCGCTCAAATCTCTTTGGGTGATGGCGAAACGGCTCCTTTACCGTCAGGTGATCCTGGTCGGGCTCGCACCAGCAGTACTCAAGTCCGCGAAGAGCGCTCATAGGAGAGAAGAGTGAGTCGGTCGTCTTATGAACGTAATCGGCGCACTTTTCAATGTGATCGATAAAGTCGTCGTAGAGCTGCATCTCGTTTCCGCAGCAGTATATTACAGTTGACGTGTGCTGACTGCAAAAGTCAACGATATCGTGCCACTCTGACAGAGTTGTGTTGTTCGGGCTTTCAATATGCATCAGCATACCAAGCTCGTCTGCCGCCTGCATATATTCCCTTGGCGGCACGTGGGTGTGGAAGCGTATAAAGTTAAAGCCTAAATTCTTCAGCTTTGCTATAACGCTTCTGTAAAAAATAATATTGTGCGTCGGATGCACGGTTTCGGGATAGTAGCAATGTTCGCAGACACCGCGAAGATAATATGGCTTGCCATTTAAGCGAAAATGAACTCCGTCCACCGTCAGCCGTCTTACGCCAAAGCTTCTTTCAAGCACGCACTCACCACAGTAAATTTTTAAGGTGTAGAGCTTCGGGTTTTCGGGACTCCACGGCTCAAGTGCCGATGAGTCAATGGCGAAATCTCCTAAAGCCTCACCCGAAACCAACACATTATCCCCGTCTAAAACCTCGTAGCGCACAGAGGCATCAGAGGCAAGAGTCGGGCTGATAAAAACAAATTTAAGGTCGGGGCTTGTTGTAATTTTAACGTCACGAAGGGGTGAAGGATAGATTCTTATCTCTACGTCACCGGTAATACCGCCGCTATACTGGCTTGCGGCTCTTGATGTAATGCCCGAGATGAGCTGACCGTCAAAGCCGAATATATGATGGGTGGAAACCGCCATTACCATCTCGTTTTTACCGATATTCAGTATATCAGAGGGGATAGATACACAGAAAGGCGCGCTATACCCCTCGTGTCTTGCAAGAAATCTGCCGTTCAGCCATACCGATACGGCACTCTGAACACCTTCAAAATAAAGATATACCTCGCCTTTTTCGCCTTCCCATTCAAAACCGCGACGGTAAAAGAACGTGCCTACGATATTGGGCAGAGCCATGTCGGGAGCGGTAGCGGATATCGGATATCTTTGACCGTCATACTCGGGATTTATCTTAAAGTCACGGTTAAGACCTGCCTCCGAGAAGGCGTCGGTCATATCCTCTACGTATCCGGGAACAGCCTTGTCAATATTCACGCCCGAAAACGCAGGAAGCTCCTCGGACGAATAATTTTCTTCCGTGTAATCCATGGTCCAGCGACCATTTAGTGATAGCTTTTTGTAAATCATAGTTAGAAAAAATCGGGTAAAGCCCTTAAATCTTAAGTCCTTCAAGAGAGCTTATGCCGTATTTTTGCATAACTCTCGGCAAATCTTCTATTATTTTTTTACAAGCGTATGGGTCAACCAGATTGGCAGCGCCGACTTCAACAGCGGTAGCGCCCGCCATCATCATTTCAATAACGTCCTCGGCGCTTGAAACACCGCCCATACCAACAACGGGAACGTTTACCGCGTGGGACACCTGATAAACCATTCTCACGGCAACGGGGAAGATAGCGGGTCCGGAGAATCCGCCCATCTTGTTGGCGATAACAGGCTTTCTCGTACGAAGGTCGATTCTCATACCGAGAAGAGTGTTTATAAGGCTGATACCGTCAGCTCCCGCCTCCTCGCACGCCTTCGCTATCGAAACGATGTCGGTAACGTTAGGGGAGAGCTTAATTATAATCGGCTTTGTCGTAACTGCCTTTACAGCTCGGGTAACCTCTGCCGCAGCCTCGGGGGACGTACCGAAGCTCATACCGCCTCCGTGAACGTTGGGGCAGGATACGTTTACCTCTATCCAGCCAACCTGCTCGCACTTGTCTATTTTTTCGCAGGTATATACGTATTCATCAATCGAAAAGCCCGAAACGTTTGCCATAACCTTTTTGTTAAAGCATTTTTTAAGCTTGGGAAGCTCCTCGGATATAACCTTCTCAACACCGGGGTTCTGGAGTCCGACAGCGTTTATCATACCCATAGGGGTTTCCGCAATTCTTGGTGTAGGATTTCCGAATCTTGCATCCTTCGTCGTTCCCTTAAAGGAGAACGTGCCAAGCATATTTATGTCGTAAAGCTCGGCAAATTCGTAGCCGAAGCCGAACGTACCCGATGCGGGAATTACAGGGTTATCAAGCTCTATACCGCATAAATTTACGTTTAATTTTGCCATAAGATCTCCTCCTTTACGAGTACGGGACCTTCCTTACATATTCTCTTATATCCCGTAATCGTCTTGCAAGAGCAACCCATACAAGCGCCAAATCCGCAGCCCATTCTTTCTTCAAACGAGAACTGACCGCTAGTGACCGAGGTCTTATAAACCGCGCGAAGCATAGGCTCGGGGCCGCAGGTGTAGAAGTAGGAATATTCCTTATCCTTCATAACGTCGGTAACGAATCCGCGCGTACCGTACGAGCCGTCAACGGTGGTAACGGTTACATCTGCACCGAGCGCACGAAATTCATTTTCATAAAAGACTTCGTCGGCTTTATTAAAGCCAAGCACCACTGACACCGACTTTCCCTCTGAAATAAGCTTTTTACAAAGCATATACATGGGAGGAACGCCAACTCCTCCGCCGAGGAGCAAAGGGTTGTTTCCGGAAATCGAAGTGTCATATCCGTTTCCGAGACCTGTGAGAACGTCAAGGCACTCGTCCGCGCACATTTTACTCATCTGTTCCGTTCCCTTGCCGACGACCTTATATACGAGAGTGAGAGTGTCACCCTCGCAGTCGCACACTGATATGGGACGGCGTAGGAAAAGTCCGTCAAGCTTAATATTTACGAACTGACCGGGGTTAGTTATATCGGTAGTATCACCGACAAGCACCATTTTATAAACGGTGCTTGTCAAGGCGACGTTTTCTTTAATTGTAAAAACAGATTGTTTCATTATTTTCCTCAATAAACCTATTAGATACGCTTATGCATCTATTGTGGATATAGTAAGCGTGGTTTCTTCAAGAACGTCTAGAAGAACTCTTACCGTATCAAGAGAGGTGAACATAGTAACGTTGTTTTCGGTTGCGTATTTTCTTATTTCAAAGCCATCGCGGATAACTCCGGAGGAAGAGGGATCGGACGTGTTTATAACGTAAGCAATGTGTCCCTGGCGGATAGAGTCTGCAATCTCCTCAGAGCCGTCGGAGAGCTTCTTAAGAACGTGGGTTCTGATGCCGTTTTCCTTAAGGAATATTGCTGTTCCCTCGGTTGCCTCAATATTGAAGCCGAGATTGTAGAAACGGCGGATAAGAGGAAGTGCCTCGTCCTTGTCACAGTCTGCAATGGTTGCAAGAACGGTTCCGTAGTTTTGAAGGTGCATACCGGACGCTTGAAGAGCCTTGTAAAGCGCTCTGTAAAACTTATCGTCATATCCGATGGCCTCACCGGTAGACTTCATCTCGGGAGAGAGGTAAGCGTCAAGTCCGCGAAGCTTGTTGAAGGAGAACACTGGAACCTTGACGTACCATCTGTCCTTCTCCTCGGGATAGAGCTTGAATATGCCCTGCTCCTTTAATGATTTGCCAAGGATACACTCGGTTGCGATATCAGCAAGAGAGTAGCCCGTAGATTTCGAAAGGAAGGGAACGGTTCTTGAAGATCTGGGATTAACCTCAATGATATAAACGTCCTCTTTTTCATCAACGATAAACTGAATGTTGTAAAGACCTACGATGCCTATACCGAGGCCGAGCTTCTTTGCGTACTGAAGAATAGTACCCTTTACCTTATCGGAGATGGAGAAGGTGGGATAAACCGAGATGGAGTCACCGGAGTGAATACCGGTACGCTCAACAAGCTCCATAATGCCGGGAACGAACACGTCCTGACCGTCGCAGATAGCGTCAACCTCGACCTCCTTACCGCTGATATACTTGTCAACGAGAACGGGCTTGTCCTCGTCGATTTCAACCGCGGTCTTGAGATAGTGACGAAGCTGATTTTCGTTAGCAACTATCTGCATTGCGCGTCCGCCGAGAACGAAGGAGGGACGAACAAGCACGGGGTAGCCGACAGCCTTTGCCGCAGCAACACCGTCCTCAATCTTGGTAACGGCTCTGCCGGCAGGCTGGGGTATATTAAGGTCCTTAAGAAGCTTTTCAAACGCATCTCTGTTTTCTGCTCTGTCGATCGCTTCGCAGTCGGTACCGATAATCTTAACACCAAGGTCGGCAAGAGGCTGCGCGAGGTTTATTGCAGTCTGTCCTCCGAGAGAGGCGATAACGCCCTCGGGCTTTTCAAACTCAATAATGTTCATTACGTCCTCTGGAGTGAGAGGCTCAAAGTAGAGCTTGTCTGCCGTGGTGTAGTCGGTGGAAACGGTTTCGGGGTTGTTGTTTATGATTATAGCCTCGTAGCCGGAGTTTTTAATAGTCGTAACCGCATGAACGGTGGAGTAGTCAAACTCAACGCCCTGACCGATACGGATAGGACCCGCACCGAGAACCACTATCTTCTTTCTGTCCGTAAGCACAGAGGTGTTCTCACCGGTGTAGGATGAATAGAAGTAGGGAATATAAGCGCCGGTGTGGCAGGTGTCAACCATTCTGAATACGGGGAAGAGCTTGTTTTCCTTTCTGAACTTGAATACGTCAAGCTCGGCACATTTCCAGAGTCTTGCAACGTATTTATCCGAGAAGCCCATTTTCTTTGCCGCCTTAAGAGTCTCGAGGTCAAAGGCGTTTGCTTCCAGAACCTTCTCCATGCCTATAATATTCTTTATAGCCTCAAGGAAGAAGGGTGTAATCTTGGTTATAGAGTGAATTTCCTCTACCGTAGCGCCTCTGTAAAGAAGCTCTGCAATAGCAAAAATGTTGTCGTCACGGAATTCGGCGATGTAGTCTCTAAGCTCGCTGTCGGTCATGTTGTCAAACTTGTGGTGATAGATGTGAGTTACACCGATTTCAAGTGAGCGGACACCCTTAAGAAGACATTCCTCAAGATTAGAGCCGATGCCCATAACCTCGCCGGTAGCCTTCATCTGTGTACCGAGAGTGTTGGATGCGGCAGTGAACTTGTCGAAGGGGAATCTCGGAAGCTTTGCAATAACGTAGTCGAGAACCGGCTCGAACGCTGCATTGGTATTTGCGATCTTGATATCCTCGAGAGCCATACCTACGGCAATCTTTGCAGTAACTCTTGCGATAGGATAACCCGAAGCCTTGGATGCAAGCGCAGAGGAACGGGAAACTCTCGGGTTTACTTCGATAAGATAATACTCGGAAGAGTGAGGATTTAATGCAAACTGAACGTTACATCCGCCCTCTATTTTTAGCTCTCTGATAATCTTGATAGCGGAGTCGTTGAGCATCTTTTTATCATGCTCAGAGAGAGTCATGATGGGAGCGACAACGAGCGAGTCACCGGTGTGAACGCCGACGGGGTCGATGTTTTCCATACCGCAGATGGTGATAGCGTGGTCGTTTGAGTCACGCATAACCTCAAACTCTATTTCCTTATATCCCTTAACGCTCTTTTCGATAAGAACCTGGTGAACGGGGGAGAGCTTAAATGCGTTAAGGCCTATCTCGTAAAGCCCATCCTCGTTGTTGGCAAAGCCGCCGCCCGTGCCGCCGAGGGTGAACGCGGGACGAAGAACTACGGGGTAGCCTATTCTCTCCGCTGCCGCCTTCGCCTCTTCCATATTATAGGTTATCTCGGAGGGTATAACCGGCTCGCCGATAGATTGGCAAAGCTCCTTGAACAGCTCTCTGTCCTCGGCTCTTTCTATGCTCTCGCTGGAAGTACCGAGAAGCTCGGTGTGACACTCACGCAGTATCCCCTTCTTTTCAAGCTGCATAGCAAGGTTGAGTCCTGTCTGTCCGCCGATACCGGGCAGAAGCGCGTCGGGACGCTCGTATCTGAGTATTTTAGCAATATATTCAAGAGTAAGCGGCTCCATATATACCTTGTCCGCAATCGTTGTGTCGGTCATTATCGTTGCGGGGTTAGAGTTTACGAGAATAACCTCGTAGCCCTCCTCCTTCAGCGCAAGACAAGCCTGTGTACCCGCGTAATCAAACTCTGCCGCCTGACCGATAACGATAGGACCGGAGCCGATTATCATCACTCTTTTAATGTCTGTTCTCTTTGCCATTTTTTATATCCTCCAAATTTTATTAATCAAGATTAGAATAAACTGCCTTGCCGTCATATACGGTGAGAAGGCATTTGCCAAACACGCTCTTACCCTTGAAGGGAGTCGCGCGTCCCATAGAGATAAACTCATCGGGATTTATTTTGTATTCGTGACCGACATCGAAGACGGTAAAGCCGGGGTCGGACTCTATTCCAAATCGCTCTCTCGGATTTTTTGAGAGCAGATTACATAGCTCTTCGAGAGGGAGCAATCCCGTTTTAACAAGGTCGGTGTAGAGAACTGCAAACGCTGTCTCTATTCCAACAACGCCCATCGCACTCTTCTCGAGTCCCTTTGATTTTTCCTCAGCCGAGTGGGGAGCGTGGTCGGTCGCTATCATATCTATCGTACCATCTAGTATTCCGGCAAGAATAGCCTCTCTGTCCTCGGGTGAGCGAAGAGGTGGATTCATCTTAAATCTTCCATCTTCCTCAAGGCATGAGTCATCGAGCAGAATGTAGTGCGGTCCCGTCTCGCAGGTTACGTTCACGCCCGCAGCCTTTGCCTTGCGGATTATATCAACGCTCTCCTTGGTGGAAATGTGGCAAACGTGGTAAGCGCAGCCGGTCTGTGCCGCAAGCTCAATATCTCTTGCGATAGGTCCCCACTCGCTTTTAGAGCAGATGCCTCTGTGTCCGTGCGCCCTTGCATATTCACCGTCGTGAATATAACCGCCGTGAAGCAGGGAATTATCCTCACAGTGAGCAACTATCATTTTATTAAGCGACTTTGCCTTTAGCATCGCCTCTCGCATCACATCAGAGTCCTGCACACCCTTGCCGTCATCGGAGAAGGCTATAACGTCGCTCGCCATATTATCCATGTCGGATAGCTCTCTTCCAATTTGGTTTTTCGTTATAGTTCCGTAGGGAAAAACAGCAACCGCAGCATCTCTCTTTATAATTTCGAGCTGCTTATCAAGGCTCTCGCGGCTGTCGGGCGCGGGATTCAGATTCGGCATAGAGCAGACCGCAGTATAGCCGCCTCTCGCAGATGCGAGCGTACCTGTTGCTATCGTTTCTTTATAAGAAAAACCCGGCTCTCTGAGATGTACGTGAACATCACAAAAACCGGGAAAAATAACAGTATTATCAAAAACACAAGAGGGGTCAAAAGCGAATACGTCACCTACATAAGGAGTAAGGGACATACCGTCAAAATACATATCGAGCTTTTTCATTACGCCGTTATCGTAAACAAGTGCGCCGCGGAACAAAGCCTTCATACATTATCTCCTTATATCTTACTTCTATAATTTTCATAATATTATATCATATTAAAGTATATATGTCAAGATATTTTGATAATTTTAGTGCTTTTATAATTTTTGTTAATATTCAAGCAATAACCGATAAACTAAATTGTTAAAAACGAAAAAATCAGCTTGTAAAATCTTTCGAAAAAGCATCTCAAAAGACGAAAAAACACAGAAAAGACAACTAAACATTACAAAATGTGTTGTTTTTTGAAAAACGAGGGGCGGCACAGTCGTATGCGCCGCCCGATTTGTTTGGATTTTTGAATTATTCTGTTCTGAGAGCTACAACGGGGTCCTTTTTCGCTGCGGAGCGAGAGGGGATAATTCCCGCGATAAGAGTAAGCACCATGCTGATGATAACGAGAACAACAGCGCCCTCCCAGGGAAGAATTGCTCTGATGCTGTCAATCTCCGTGAGATACTGAACAATAGCCGTAATGGGTATGCATAGAACGACGGTTGTCAGAATACCGAGTGCGCCTGCCGCAAGGCCTATGATCAGCGTTTCGGCATTGAACACTCTCGAAATATCCTTCTTTGACGCACCCATAGCACGAAGTATACCAATCTCCTTTATTCTCTCAAGAACGGAGATGTTTGTTATAATACCGATCATTATCGATGAAACAACAAGCGAGATAGAAACGAATGCTATAAGAACGTACGAAATAGCATCGATAATAATGGTTACGGACGACATCATAGCGCCCACAAGGTCTGTGTATTTAATTACGTCTTTTTCACGTCCGTCTGCCTCGGCAGCTTTGTTATAGCCTCTGATAAACTCTTCGATATACTCCTTTGATTCAAAGTCCTTCGCAAAGAAACGTATAGATGAGGGCTGCGCCTTTTCGGCATCGTCGAGAGTTTGAAGCACGCTGTCGTAGGTTGCATCTATGCCGGGAGCCATGTTGTAAAGAGCTTCTTCCATCTGAACGAACTGCTCGTCGGGCATTGCCAAAAGCAAGAGAGAGAATATCTTATCGTCAACCTCAAGATCCATAATGAACTCGTTCATATCGGCATAAACCGCCTTCATATCTTCCGCACCGGCGTGATCGACAAATCCGGGAACACCCGTGCTTGCGACATAAGAGATTTGATAAGAATCGGACGGAAGAGTTGAAAGAGTATCTGCAAGATTGTCGCGGTTAACCTGAGCTCCCTGACCCGTCATCTGCGAGATCATACCGCAGAGGATAGAGAGCATCGTGTTGTTACCGTCGTTTATTGAAGCGATGATTTTGGTATACGCATCCTTGCGTTCCGCCTCTTTCAAATATCCTATTACTATACCGAAGTTATCGGTAGTTACCTTACCAAAAGGTGTTAAGGCAAACTCGGGATGCTTTTGGTTTATCTCTTTTATAACCTCATCTACGACGGCACTATCGGCAAGACCTAATATACCGGGAATACCGAGAGCCGTAACAAGAGGCATGGTTTCCATCTTGTTAAGAATGGGGAGAAGTGTAATGATATTTTCCTTTGTAACCTGAATACCGCCTGTTGAAAGCGACATTGTGTTAAAGGTTTCGTTGCACTTATCGGGATTATTCTTATAAGCGGAGTTTATTATTTTCGTGAGCAGTTCCGCCTGATCCTTTTCGGGCAGGAGCATAAACATCGTGTTGATGTTTCCGCGGTTAACGGTCAAAAGCGCTGAAACGTTTGCGTCATTCTTGATAAAGCTTGTCATATAGCTGTAGAAAGCGCTCATAGTAGCGGAATCAACCTTGTCGATAAGCTCCTGAATGTTTTCTCTGGTGTAAACCGTTCTCTCAAACGCAAGACCCGTCAGCACGTTGATACCGGGAGTTTCCTTTTGCTGATTGATAACCTTGCTGTTTGCGTTCTGGGTTAGGATATAATCGGTAAGCTCCTTTGTGTAGCCGATAGCGCCCGAAATACTGCTGGCTGTCGCGCCCTCCTTGGGGCGAACGATACCCGCAATCTTTATCTCGATTCCGTTCTCGGTAACGAACTTTTCCTGGTCGAAGCCAAAGCCTTCGCGCAGGTCGTTCCACACGGGATAAGTTTTATCGCTTCCTTCAACCTTATAAGTGTTTCCGTTCTCGGCAAAGAAATCGGAGGTTGTAAGAAGCTTAAACTTCATATTAAGGATATCATCGTAGGTGAAGGGAGGAATATCCTCGGATTTGTACTCACCGTTCATCAAATCCTTTATTTCCTGGTCGATGTTTTCGGGGTCGCGCATACCGAGCATATAAAGGGTCATTTTGCTTATCTGGTTGTTTGAGTTAACGACAAGCACGACCTCGTTATACTCCTTGGGCCAATTTCCCGAGATAACCTCGTACTGCTGGTCAAGAATGGACTGATTGTTAATCATTTCGGAAAATACGTCCATTCCCATAGACATACCGCCGCCCATTTCCATAAGCTCGCTCATGCCCGCGAAGGCATCGCCCATGTGGGCGAATACGGTTTCCATTCCTACCTTGACCTTGCCGTCTAAGGTATATACCTGAAGGTCGTAGTCGTAGGAGTACTGTACATCGCTGATATAGTCCTTTATTTCATCGTAATGTTCGTCGATATACTGCTTGAATGCCTCGAGGTTGTTTTCAACAGTTGATGACATAGCCCCCATCATAGTTCCGAATGAGTCGTCAACGTGTATCATGCCGGAGTTGCGGTAGTCCTCCTCGTCCGAAACGCTTGTCATAGCCTCAAGCATAGCCGCCATATCCTGAGTGTGCTTCTGTATGGCGAGAGGATAGGTAGAAAGGGTATCCTCCTGCACCTGAGCGATAAATGCGTTTATTCCCGTTGAGAGCGCGAGAATAAGAGCTATACCAATGATACCAATGCTTCCCGCAAAGCTCGTCATTACCGTACGGCCCTTTTTGGTAGAAAGGTTCTTTAGCGAAAGAGAAAGAGCTGTGGTAAAGGACATCTTTGCCTTTTCTTTCTTCTTTTTAGCCGCCCGTTTTTCCTTGAAGCTAGCAGTTTTCAGGCGAGCAGCCTCGTCGCGCTCCGCCTTCTCTTTTTCCTCGATGAGCTTGGCTTCTACCACAAGCTCCTCGTCGGTTACAGGGTTTGTATCCTCGATAATCTGACCGTCAAGCAGGCGCACGATTCGCGAGGAATACTCCTCGGCAAGCTCGGGGTTGTGCGTTACCATGATAACAAGCCTCTCGCCTGCTATCTCGCGTATAAGCTCCATTATCTGCACGCTAGTAACCGTATCAAGCGCACCCGTCGGCTCGTCTGCAAGCAGTATTTCAGGGTCGTTTACAAGCGCCCTTGCTATCGCGACTCTCTGGCACTGACCGCCAGAGAGCTGATTGGGACGCTTGTAGTACTGTCCTGCGAGGCCTACTCTGTCGAGTGCACGCTTCGATCTCTCGATCCTCTCGCGACGGCTGACGCCCGAGATGGTGAGCGCGAGCTCGACGTTGCCTAGCACCGTCTGGTGGGGGATCAGATTGTAGCTCTGGAATATGAATCCGACTCGGTGATTTCGGTACACGTCCCAGTCCCTGTCCGTGTAGGAGCTCGTGCTTCTGCCGCCTATCACGAGGTCGCCCGACGTGTAGTGATCGAGACCGCCTATGATGTTGAGCAGCGTAGTCTTACCACAGCCCGAAGGGCCGAGTATAGACACGAACTCGTGGTCTCTGAATGCGATGCTGACGCCCTTCA
>JAZOAA010000041.1:0-7465 GCA_045595265.1 Eubacteriales bacterium | reverse complement strand
GGGGTTACTATCGTCATATCCTCAACACCGCAAAACCATTCTTTCTTCAGTTCGTACATCTTTTTAGAGGTATCAATGTACATTTTGGGATATACTCTCGGTTGAGGACAGTGATGACAACCGCTCTTCCACTTGTCACACTTTGCAATCACAAAATGAGGACAGTGCCCAGTAAACGCCCAACAATCGTGCAGAGTCCAGATTACCCTAATCTTAGTCGTTTTGATATACTCGAAGAGCATTGGGAAATTTATGCAAAACGAATGAAGATTGTGCAGATGAATTATATCAGGCTTGAATTCTTCAAGACCTCTTATTAACTGCTTCGTTCCCTTACGGGAAAACATACCGTTTTTACCAAGCAGAGCACCTGCATAATAATGGAAGCAAGCCTCGGATCTACTCCCCCAAGCAAAATGATCCGTTATATCAAGCAACGACTCTTTTTTGCCCCTGAAAAATCGAACAGGAGTGTACGTTCTGACAACATTTCCTTGTTTTCGGGCCTCGGCGGCTATTTGAAGCATGATCTTTCCCGTGCTTCCGTTGTGCACCATATTTAAAATTGCTATACGCATATTTTTCCCCATTGTAAATGATAGCTTTAAGAAACACTATCACTGTTTTTTTCTTCGATAAGCAAGCGCGTTACTGCACCGTCAATCAAACAATAAGCGGCCAACAGCCAAGGAACGCCTCTCAAAATAGGCTCAAGCCAGAACTGGATGTTAACGGTAGTATAAATACACACGAGCAGCATCTTCATTTCAAAGGACAACTGCTTGCTTCGTGCACATTTGACTGCACGATAGATCGACATAATGATGTACACAGTTATGGTAAGCAATGCGAAAATGCCCGATTCGTCATATGTATCAAGATAGAGGTCGTGAGATGAGTGACCAAATTCGGCTCTTATATGTCCGCCTCCCAGCATGCTGTCAAAGAAATGCTCGACATAATAGAGCTTGTTTTCCATACGAGAGTCGTCATCAATCTCCTGAGCAACATCTCCACCAAAAAATCTATCATAGAAATTTGACATCTCAAAAGAAGTCTTTATTCCAAACGCATTGTTATTATAAAGAGTTAATAGTATTAAAATCACTACTAACATAACAATAAAAACTTTCAGTGATCCGACTTTTTTTACAAACAAAGTAAACAAGTATGCCGCTCCGAGCGTTACCAAAATCAGCATAAAAATCGTACGTCCCGCCAAGATTAAATTATACGCCGTTATCAATAAAAGCGAAACAATCGCTATAACCTTTTTGATCTTACTTGTGTTTGAGAAAAGAAACGCCACTGATACTGCGATCATCAAGCAGGCGAGTGTTGCCTGACCCGTCGCACTCATTGCATCTTGAGTCCAGAAATCGATTACATTTCGATCTTCAACACCCCGATTTGTAATCATATTAAGTATAAAATGAGACATTACTCCGCCAGAAATAACGTATATGAGAAGCGAAGTTCTTTTTTCCTGCTGTAGGATATCTGTCTCCCCCTCCGAGCTGCCGGAAAACAAACTCAATCCCATAAAATAACACAAAGGATAAGTAAAAGGCTTTATCATATTTGTTATCATGGTTTGTGATGACGGATCAAACAGAAGGATCGACAAAGAAAAACAAAACAAAATAGTAAAATCAAAATTGAAACGCATTTTTCTTTTAGGAGTTATTATAAAAAATATCGCAGCAATAAAAATACAGTAATAATATCTGTTGATCAAATTAAGCGATCCCAGAAAAATACACAACAAAATTATTAACGAAAACAAAAATTCAAGCGTTAAACCCTTGTAGCCCTTTTTTTTAACTATCAAAAGAGTACCTCCTTTGTAAATAACCGCTAACACGTAAGCGAGATTTGATCTTTAACGGTTATTCTTTTTTCTGTGCAATGCAAACCTGATCTTTGCAGGAACGACTGCTCCGTATACCGAAGCCAGCGTCTTCCGTCTATAAGTACGGGTAAAATAGGTTTTTTTCCACAACCCTTTGTATTTCGGTCTGCCGACAAATTTATAAAAACTGCTTCTTTCAATCGGTCTTTTGACAGGATGCTCAAAATTATCGTTTGATCTGATAGCTTCCTTTTGGGTAAGCTGTTCGTAAAAATTAAGCTTATCCTTCAAAAGTCCGATGACACGGTTTCCCTTTTCTGAATTAACACCTACAACCGATATTCCTTCTTCAAAGCGTTTGTGGTGTTTATCCCATGAACCCCAAAAATCTCCAATGGTTAGATCAGCAACACGATCAAGCCTTGCAAACCTGCAATTATAGCACGACTCACGCAAGTTCAGTCCGTAGAAGAAAGAACTGAAATAGGCTGGAAGAAACGGACGATATTTTCTTACTACTCCCTTTTTCTCGTAAACTACACAGGTGCGGTGTTCACTTCCCCAGCCGTGCTTTTCTTTATCTCTGAATCTGACGTCGATGACCTTTCCGCCAAGCTTCCTCTCGAGATATTTTACGTACTCAGCAAAAAGGCCGGGGCTTGGAACACCATGACAAAGTATCTCGACACACAAAAGGCAGTCGTGATCCTTGCCCAAATAGCTGCGGATGGCGGCTATCTGACACGCTGTTCCGACGAAAAGAACATCCTTCCCGTCACTCAGCAATGCTTTTACATCGCCAAAGCTTTGATAAGCCATGCTCTGCACGTATTTCGAGCCGTACATACGAAGAACATCTTTCCTTTCGTTGCTTACTATATGAACAGCCTCCATATTCTCGTTATAAACGCAACCGCAAACGTATCCTCCGTTATCTATGAAATGCTCAGCGATAAGCCCGAACATTCCTCCCGAGGAACTCTTAATAAGCATATCTTTGTCGGATATAGTCGAGCAAAAATACTCTCTTTCTTCCTGATAAAAAAGCTTGTCGTTTTCGCTGACGGCAGGACATTTTTTCTTGCACAAGCCGCAATCCACGCACTCATTCTTGTTTATTTCGGGGAATAAAAATCCCTCTTTATCTGCATTCATAGAGATACACCCCTTAGGGCATACCTGTAAGCAGAGACCGCAACCCGTACAAGCCTCTCGGCCTATACATTCAACCGTATTACAGCTCATTTTATTTTTCTCCAAAGGTGGAATTAATAAATTCGATCAGTTTTTTTGCCTGAACCAAATTAGTCTTCTTTTCCATTACAAAAGCCTTGGCGTTGGCACCGAATGAGTGAAGCTCCTCGTCGGACTTTGAAAGCACCGTTCTGAAAGCCCCAAGCATACCCTCTTCGCTTTCGTCCTCAAAAAAATAAACGTAAGGATAATAATCCTTAGGCATACCCGGTAGTTTGGTTGTCAGAAGCGGAGTTCCTGATGCCATACATTCCATTGTTTTGGATGGGAACGAATACTTAACGTATTCAGCGTAGGTAAGTCTTGGATTGAGAAGCAGGCTTGCCTTCAACTGTTGCTCAACTATGTGCTTATTGGGTTGAACTCCGAAATATTTAACGTTACTGTTCTTATCCGCAACTCGTCTCAAATCATTCTGATAATTTCCGTCACCGTAAATATGCAGCTCCCATCCCTCAAAATTACCTTTAAGAAAAGCGTTTACCATGCGTTCGATACCGAACTCTTTATGAATACCGCCTGCGTAAATAGCGACCTTGGGATAGCTTTTATCTTCAAGAGAGTTGGGTATCTGCTCCATATTTGCGTCACAATGCCCCTCTATAACAATATAAGGCTTCTTCTTGAGGTTTACTACATCATTCATCTCCTCGGTTAGGAACAGATAAGCATCGTATTTTTTTAGATCCTTTTTCGCATATAAAGAGCCGCATTTAGAGATCATTCTATTTACAAAGGAAAGCGTTTTTCTGCGTGCGCCCGAGCTATGTCCGGGAACGTCCGTAACGATTCCCACGACAGGAATATCGTATCGCTTACCGCACGAGCGTGCAGCAGATGCGATAGAATGGTTCAACACGTCGCAAATTATTACGCAATCGGGGTCTTCTCGGTACATCTGCTTAATTTCGCGTTTTGCTTCACGTTTTCTTGTCCATTGACGCAAAAAAGTAGCGTTTAAGAAAGAGCCGTAAACGTAATGAACTCCATTTACCTTTTCTTCCTCGCGATCAAATTTGAATTTTTTCGTCCACTGACGGTTGACGGGAAAAGCCGAAATAGAAGTCAATCTTCCGACAATATTTCCCGCAAGTCCCTCAATCAGCAACCTATGATATTTCTGCGCTTGCGGAAGCTTTTTTGTATATCCCTTTTCCAGAAGCTCGGCATATTTCCCATCCGAGCAGCTGCTTGACAAATATATAATATTCATTCTTAATCCTTTTTCAGCACATCAAGCGCATTGAGTAATTTTTGTTGTGAGACAGCTCTGAACTCGTCTATTTTATTATTAACCGAAGCAAAATCTATGGTCTCCATCAAGAAGCGAGCTGTATCCTCCGGCGTATGAATTATACGATTCTCCAAGCCAACGAAAGAAAGTATATCTTCAATGCGCGCATTGGTTTTAGTACCTGGCAGGAGCGTTGCGAACGGTTTGTTAAATAAAAGCGAGAACATAGTTGCGTGGAAAGAAGCCGACAAAACAAAATCTGCGTGAAGTATATAACCCAGTATCTCCTCGGGACCCGAATCCTTCTCAAAAACGTCGCAATAGCATTTTTTCTTAAATCCGCAAATATGAACTATCTTAAGTCCTAACTCATTTGAAAGCTGTTTGACCGCTTCATCAAGTATTGGACTCGAATCCGCAAGATACATAACCGCATAAGGCTCCGATATATCTGGCTTTTTGGCAATTTTTCTGAATTCTTCCACATCGAGAAGTCCAACGGGGTCGATCACGTGAGAAATATCAGCCGAGCAGTGCCTCTTAAGCTGCTCAAATCCCGAACGCTCACGAAGCATAATGCTACCAAAGTCATTGACCTTTTGAGCAAGGGCGGCAAGCTCATCCTCTGTGAAGTTATCTCTTCCCATACTCGTACCATAAGCAAGCTTTTTAGCTTTTTTTGCAAAGGTCAGCTTATATGCATCATCATTGCCACAGGGGTGATAATTATTCCAAAGCTGATCGCCGCCCGCTATAAATAATTGTTCGCTTTCTCCGTAATGCTGCTCAAGATCAGAAAGAGACTTAAACTGCTGATCTGAAAGCGTATCGTAAGATTTTATAAAATTCTCAAATTTCCGCTTTCTTCTGCTATACGCCCCATAGTTTAGGAACCTACCGATCAAGGTTATTATCTTGTTTTTTCCGATCTCGTAGTAAGTAGGCCGATAATCTATAAGCTCGGTCTCATAACCGTTCTTTTCAAGAAAACGGTATAGAGAATAAGCCTGAAAAACAGAGCCGAAGTTATGTATATGATGTATGGTAATGATCGAACTCTTCATATATCTCTCCCGTATAGGATCTTTTAATTCATTTTTGGTTATTTTTATCAAATGAGATTATGTCTTTATAGCCTTGTCTGCCAATCTTCATCCATTTTATTTTATCCAAAAATTTCAATTTTTCAGAATCACTCGTTCTCAACGCGAAATACAACATCCACAGTCCTATTGTCTTCGGGTGAACGGCGGCATAAAAAGCTCCCTTACCAAAATAAAATTTTTCATCAAATCCCGTGAACCACGAAGACTCTTCAAAAGATATTTTGCCGATAGTCTTATCTGAAACATAGAATTTGAGTCCCTTGCGCTTGGCTTCAAGCAACCACATACTGTCCTCACCCGATGGAAAAATACATCCACCGCCAAAAAGAGTTGTGAACCATACGTTTGCTTTTTTGATTGAGGAAAGACGAACCGCAATTCTACAGCCCCCCCATGGCATATGCTCGAATCTGCGATGCTTGCGTGATTTTTTATAACTTATTTGCTTTCTCTTTTCATCGTCGGTATCGAGATGGAATATAAAAACATCAGCATCGGGATGCTTGTCAAATTCATCAAGAACAAGCTGTTCCATATTATCGACGTACTCTACGTCATCGTCAGCAAATAGACAAATGTCGGCATCAGCGTACGTCAAAGCGAGATTGCGGTTAATTCCAACACCTCTTGTGGCAGTGGTAATCATTCGTGCACGCTTTCCCAAAAATTCGATCTCGGCATATGAGGTTGCGTCAGATTGATTTGCAAAGACCACGTTTGAGTGAATATTCATTTCTTCTATCTTTGCGAAGTCTTTCTGGTGCATTGTAACGCACAAAATCTCGAATTTTTTATTATAGTTCATTCAAATACTCCGTATAATCCTTTTCAGTATCATAGATCATAGCATGTACCGCGGCTTTTCTCGCCTCCTCGGAAGGCATCTTCATATAGTCACCGTAGCGGTATTCAAGATATTCCTTGATTTTTTTCGACCCAAACAAAACCGTGTCCTCGAATGGAATATCCACAGGCGACTCAAAAAAGCTCTTATCAAACAAACCGTTTCTGAACTTTGCAGGTGTTATCCAATAACAGTACATAAAATCGCCTTTGCGGTCATCAAACTTATAAATTCGCTTATAAGCCATCTTTGCCATCAACTTGCAAGGAAGTATCTTCAAGGAAGCGAGAACGAGTGCTTGTCCCTTTGTCTTTGGCTTCCAATTTCTTTGTGAAAGACCGTAAAGAGTCACGAATTTTGACTCAAGGTATGTCAACTTTTGAGATATCCTTGACATAGGAACCTTATGGAGTATCATAATATCCACGTAGATACCGTGGTGCATGTCTTTGAGATCCTTAAAATGCTCCTCGATAAAAGTCGTTCCGTTCATCCTTATCTTTGCATATTCAAGATATTTAGGGGTAGTTCTCCACTCCTGAAGCACGAATTTCTCGCTCTTATGCTCTTCAAAAACCCTCTTGAATTTTTCATATTCGGCAGGAGTCATAAAAATATCAAGATCGTCGTCCCACGGAATAAAACCGCCGTGACGGATAGCTCCAAGAGCCGTACCGCCCATTATGTAATAAACTATATCGTTTTCGCGGCAAAGCTTGTCTATGTATTTCATCGTATCAAGAATCTTATCTTGAACGTTTCTTACGGTATTACCCACAGTTTCCGAATCCTTTATCGTCAAATTTTTTTTGCTAAATAATAATAATTGCTCATAAGCTTTTTCATAAATGGTATTTTTATCAATATTTTTGCCGTCACCTTTATAATCTTAAAAGCAACCGCCTTAATTGAATATACAAAAGCTGAATTGGTCCAACGATGTGGGTGCGTGCTTATAATATTTCCCACATCACCTGACAAGGCATTGAGCAACGCGTCAAGATCCACATAAAGCTGATTCTTATCATCGCTGTTTACCACGTCGTTGTTCAGCGGATCATAAATCAATTGAAAATTCCTGCCAGCATCAGAAAAATAGAGATAGTCTGTATCGTATTTTCTCTTGAAATCGACCATAATATCCGCCATATTGGGATACAGGAGTTGTGTCCTCT
>JAZOAA010000040.1:0-4950 GCA_045595265.1 Eubacteriales bacterium | reverse complement strand
CGTAGCTCAGCAAGGCTTCGTAAACTTCACCTTGCTAAATCTACGTCTGCGCGTTTCGCCGTACAAATTAGTGTTGTTCTGATGACAATCGGGGAAGGAGAGCTATATGATCGTTTACAAGGAGCTTGCTTCAATTGAACGAGATTTGGGATTTCCTGCAAGAACCCTTTACGGCTTGAGCAATAATATTGAGAAGCATTATCACAACGTATTTATTCCTAAGAGTGACGGAAGTAAACGAAAGCTCTCTGTGCCCGATTTGATTTTGAAAAAAGTACAGAAATCAATAGCAGATAACATTCTGACACAATATCCTGTTTCAAAATATGCAAAAGCGTATAAGCCCGGAGCGAGCGTCCAGCACAACGCACAGCCGCACGTTGGAAAGAAAAAGCTTCTTAAGCTTGATATAGAGAACTTTTTTGACAGCATTTTTTATTCGCAGGTAAAGAATATAGTTTTTCACAAAGAAAAGTTTTCAGAACCTATCCGTATTCTTTTGACAATGCTTTGCTACCGTAAGGAATCTCTTCCGCAAGGTGCGCCTACGTCTCCTGCGATTACCAACATCATTATGTTTGATTTTGACGAGAAAATCGGAGATTTTTGTGAAAAGAAAAATATAGCTTACACAAGATATTGCGATGATATGACTTTCTCCGGCGATTTTGACGAGAGAGAAATTATCTCGTTTGTTAAGGACGAGCTTCGGGGGCTCGGTCTGTTTCTTAAAAATCGTAAAACGGCGGTTGTTTCTGCGTCAAAATGCCAAACGGTAACCGGTATCGTTGTCAATGAAAAGCTTAATATTACAAAAGAGTATAAAAAGAATATTCGTCAGGAGATGTACTACATTAAGAAATTCGGACTTGATGAGCACCTGAAAAGGCGAGGCGTAGCGGATAAGCAACAATATCTCTTGTCTCTTTGCGGACGAATTGCTTTTGTTCTTCATACGGTGCCAAGTGACCGTGAATTTATGGGATACAAAAAAATTCTCAAAGAAAATAGTTTATAATGGTTCAAAAAATCCGCTTTCGTGAGAAGGCGGATTTTTGCGTGATTTTTTGCTGAAATGAATTTATTATTGAAATCTATATAGCTTTTATGTTATTATAATTATATACCCCAAACTAATACTTTTTGAATGAGGAGGCTATATGAAGGAATCGTCTTTTACCTATGAGAGAGTAAAACTGCTATCGGGATTTGATGGGAGAGAGTGCAAAATATAGCCGAGTCTGGTCAAGACCGAGAAATATATGTATATTTCTTACAAGATGCTTCTTTTGTCCGGAAGTGACGTGTTCAATGACACTTTCTCCGTAAAAAGCGTTGACGGCGGAAAAAGCTTTGGCGAGCCGGAAAAACTCGATCGGCTTGAAAGAGTGGAAAACGGAATTCGGCGTATTTTTTCACATTCTACGGAATATTACAGCAAATACCATAAAAAATGGTTTACTTTTGGGCATCAGATAGGCTATAAAAATGATGAACATCCAATTATGGTCGGAGGTATTTCTATCAGCATGGCCGGATATATTTTCCGAGATGAAGAAAGCGGACATTACGTTGGAGAAATAATGCCGTTGCCGTTGCCTTTTGAGTATATTTCAGCGGTGCCTCATTCTCAAGTTATCGAATATGAAAACGGCGATTTCATTTTGAGCTTTTACGTAAGACGAAAGGAAGATATAAAGGCGAACGTTTTGACCGTTCGATATGAATATAAAGACGGTCGTCTTTCTATTGTTCATACGGGTAGTCTCCTCGATTTTCCCCAGTCGAAAAGAGGATTATGCGAGCCGTCCGTTGTCCGCGCGGGTGATCGCTACTATATGACCTTGCGTACCGATGAACAAGGGCTTCTTTCGGTAAGTGAGAACGGCTTTGAATTTTCTGCGCCTGTTGCTTGGATGTGGGATGACGGCAGTGTTCTTCAAAATTATAACACGATGCAGCGTTGGATTCGGTACAAGGATCAGCTTTACCTTGCGTATACAAGGCGAGGTGCGAATAACGACCACGTTTTCCGTCACAGAGCGCCGATCTTTATGGCGAGATTTGATGAAGAAAGTATGAGCCTTGTAAAAGAATCGGAGGTAATTTTGGTTCCGGAGCTTGGGGCGCGGTTGGGTAATTTTACTGTAACCGACATTTCTGAAAACGAGATTTGGTTACTGACTGCCGAGTGGATGCAGCCCGTAGGCTGTGAAAAATTTGGAAGTGACAATTCAATTTGGATTGCAAAAGTGAAGTTTGAGTAAAATTTTTTATAAAAGGTATTGCAAAATCCATTCTAATGTGTTATACTAATATTAATGAATTAGAGTTTAAAGCGCTTTAAATGCTCAGATAGAGGTAATGACTAACTTTTGAGCAGAGAAACTCAAATTTGAAAACAATTTAGAAAGGTTGACTCAAAATGAAGAGATTTGCAGTTGCTATTCTTGCTATACTTATTTTACTCGGGGCTTTTGTCGGATGTTCCGAGAAAAAACCTAAGCAGCCTGACGACACGACGGTGACGGGTGAAATAGGGGAAACAACCGCCGTTGTAACAGATGATATGACAGACGCGGTTGAGGAAACTACTGCAGAAACAACCGACGCAGTAACAGAAGAAACTACTGCTGTTATAGTCGATAATGAACCCAAGCCTATAAATCCGTTCTTTCCCGAGGATTTTGTTTATCCCGGCACGGACGGTTCTACCTCTACCACCAATCTTGAAAAGGCAATAAAGCAGGCTATATTTGGCGGTGAGCCTACGGTAAAGCATTCAAAGACGTATCAGGCGTTTAATAATTTAATAAATTATTCTTTTTTTTATAATCTGATATTCACGACTCCGCTGTCAAATGCTCAAATACAGCAGATGGCAGAAAAAGGCTATGAATACGAGGCGGAGCCTATTGCGGGAGAGGGATTTGTGTTCGTTGTGAACAAAAACAACCCTGTAAACGAGCTTACTGTAGAACAGCTTAAGGGCATATACTCGGGTAAAATAACCAACTGGAGCCAGGTCGGCGGTAACGATGCGGAGATAATCGCGTATCAGAGAAACGAAGATTCCGGCAGCCAGAACTATATGATCTCGTTTATGGGAGATACCGAGTTGATGGCTCCTAATACCGATACTCTGCCCGGAAGTATGGGGCAGATACTTGACGTGGTAGCAAATTACGATAACGGTATCAATGCGATAGGCTATTCGGTATACTCATATTCCGACGGAATGTACGAGAATATTTCCGAGATAAAGTACGTTAAAGTAAACGGCGTTGAACCGTCAATAAAAACACTCGTTGACGGAACGTATCCCTTGCTCGGCTTTAACTATGCGGTGTTTTCGGCAACCGAGCCAGAGGATTCCGATGTTCGTCTGCTTGTAAAATGGATACAGTCGGATGAGGGACAGCAGGTCGTTGCAAATGCGGGCTACGTTCCGTACCGAAAGGTAGAGGGACTCACTATGCCCGACCCGACAAGCAAAAAGCTCTATACCGCAGAGGCTACATCGGGCATCAAAAAGCCGGATATAGATGCTGATTACTATTATCAAGCTTTTTTGAATGAAGATTTGAATAGGAAATTTTACGAAACTGCGACAGAGATACCGTATGACTGTGATATATTTTTGTCAGAAACGCTTAACAAAAAGGTAAGTGACTTTATAAAAAACGCATCAGCCGAGCTTTCAAAGTACGATGAGGAGAAATATCTATCATATATCGAAACCTTGAATAAGAGCTATGAAAGTATGTTTGGTTATAATTTAAACTTTGGTGCTAATAAGACATTTAGATTTTGCATCAGAAAGACGCTTGAAAACGGATATCTCTCGGTATTGGTGGCTATCGCTTACCTTGATGGCACGCAGGATGGCGAGTGTTATTATTATGACATACGCACAGCCGTGTTTGATATTTATACCGAAGAACAGCTTGAATTTTCCGACCTGTTCTTTGACGGAGTTGACTTTGTTCCGATACTGAACAATTATCTTGCCGCTGAGTCGCTGGTGCCCTATTCCGGATTTGGTACAACCTATGGAATGAAACGCGATTTTTCCGGACTTTGCAGGGATAACTTCACTTTCACAGCGAACAGCATTATTTTCGGGAAAAATTCGGACTTCTTATGCGACGGTGTCGAGCTTTCGCTTGACGGGCTCAGTGAGTATATGGTTACGTCGGTACCAAGAGATATGTCAGGGTACGTGAATGAAGAAGCTGTATCTGTACGCAGAAACATAAAAATAGCAAATGAAAGCCAAGCAGAGCGTAAAGATACTGTTGAGATATGGTATCTTAAAAAGGGAAATCCGTTCACATCCGACGAGTTATGTGACAAGGTAAACGCTTTTGCAGAGAATTTATACAAGAGTTACTACACACGGGAAAAACTTGAGGAAAAGGCAAAGAATAACGGATTTAATCCGATATATATATATGTAGAGTCCCCTGCGGTACACTCTTCTTTTGATATAATCGTTATGGGAAGGCGTTACATAGAATTCAGTTGTTGTAACTACACACTCATAGAGGAGATCGGGGCGCCCAATGACTATATTGACGGGTTCACTATTGTAGACGGGATTGACGAACATTACCTTAACTACTACTTTGATACCGAAACCGGAGAAGAACTGAAGCTTGACAATGATGCTCTGTTTTTACCCGGATGGGAGGATGTGGCAATATATTATTACGGTGACGGTTTTTACAAATATGATAATACAACGTGGGTTGAATACAATAAATCCTTTGACATTGGCAAGTGTACTATAAAGCTGATAGAGCACTATGATACACCCTCCCAATATGAAACGTACCGGGAACTCAAAAATCTCGTTCGCGTTGACGTGGAAACCGATTACGGTACAGAGGTTGAGATATTTATTCCGAGGGAATTTATAAGGTAATGTTTTAAAATATAATAAAAGCA
>JAZOAA010000039.1:0-7091 GCA_045595265.1 Eubacteriales bacterium | reverse complement strand
CCGAGGATACGTCCAGCTACCTTTACGGTGTAAGTTTTCCTTCTCCCATGAAGGTTAAGGGTGAAATCACCAACACTGCCGGTTATATGCGAATGACCCTTACCACGTCAGTAGACTACGTTGCATCTTGTGCGCGTTGTCTTGCGCCTGTTTCCGGAACGTTTACCCTCGACCTTGAGAAAACCTGCTCCCCAAGAGATATGCTCGGCGACCTTGATGAAAACAAGCTTGATGAATTTGCGATTATCGAGGATGGCTTCCTCGACCTTGATGAGCAGCTCTACGAGCAGCTCGAAATGGAGTTTCCCATGCGCTTTTTGTGCCGTGAGGACTGCAAGGGACTCTGCCAAAAGTGCGGCAAAAACCTCAACGACGGTCAGTGCGAATGCGACCACAAGGAGATAGACCCGCGTCTTGAGCCCTTACGCAAAATACTCGAGCAAATGAAAGCAGAAGAAAATAATAAAAAATAACATACAGAGAATGCTGTTTGCATGCTCAAATAGGAGGTAACAACAATGGCAGTACCAAAGAGAAAAGTTTCACATTCCAGAAAGATGAAGAGACGCTCCAGCGTTTGGAAGCTTGAGACACCTACCAACATCGTTAAGTGTCCTCAGTGCGGCGAGTCCATCCTTGCATACCGCGTATGCAACGCTTGCGGCTACTACAAGGGCGAGCAGATCGTTGCCAAGGCAGAAGAGACGAAGTAATCCGTCTGAAATTATGCGGTTGTTCTTACCTTACGGTATAGTGCAGCCGCTAATTTTTTAATCTAATTTTTCAGAAAGGACATCGAGAGTTGAAAGCAAATAGCGTAAGGCGGCTTTTTAATTATAAGCTCGAGGAAGGGCAAAATCCCTATATCGGCTTTATGAGCTTCCAGCATTTCAGGGGTGAAAAAATGTACTCCGATATTGTGATAACAAAGGAAGCAAACATGACCGAAACGGAACGTGTTGAGTGTTATCCTATATCCGCCGATGCCGAAGAGAACGGTCGAAGCGAGGGGTATTATCCCGATACCACAATAGCTTATATAAGAATTTTGTGGAAAGAATTCGAGCCGCGCCGCGGTGAATATAACTATGCCTTCATTGAGGATATAATCAATCAGGCAAAGGCACACGGACAGACCCTTATATTCAGACTTATGGCACACAGCACAAGAGCTTGTGACGATGTTCCCGACTGGCTTAAGGAGCTTATCCCCTGTCCCGAGCGTCCTGACGGTATGAGAGTAAAGGAGTCTCCGACACACCCACTGTTTCTTGAGCTGTTCCTTGGAGCGATAAAGGCTTTTGGCGAGCGCTTCGACAACGAGCCGACGCTTGATGCGATAGACATTTCACTTCCGGGGGCTTGGGGCGAAGGATTCAACTTGCATCTGTATCCTGACAACGTTCTCGAAACCATAGTAGACACGTATACGTCTGTTTTTAAGCATACTAAGCTGATGACTCAGCTTGCAAGACCTAATCTTATCCGTTATGCAAAAAGAACCGCTGACGTTAACGTTGGGTGGCGCGGTGATGGACTGGGCGAGGACTATCACATGATAACTATCTATCCGCCCAAAATTGCCGAAATTCCAAACAACTGGATGCATGCTCCCGTTTCGTTTGAATCGTATTGGTGGCTTAGCGAATGGATGCGCCAGGGTTGGAGCATTGACGAGATAATCAAAAGCACTCTTGAGTGGCATATCAGCTCCTTCAACGGAAAGTCTATGCCTGTGCCGCACGAGTGGCGCGAGAAGATTGACTATTGGTGTAGCCGTATGGGCTATCACTTCACTATAAACAGCGCGGAGTATCCCGAGGAAATATCGGCTGATGATACGCTCAACCTGACCGTTGAGATAGAGAACGTGGGCGTTGCTCCCCTATACAATAAAACGCCTCTGAAGCTAAGGCTTAAGGGCGAGACGGACGAGTATATCTTTGACACGGCGGCAAATCCTCTGGGCTGGCTGCCCGGCAAACACACCGAAAGCATCAGTATCTCTTTACCCCATGACGTCAAAAAGGGAAATTACGATATTGAGATAGGACTTATATCCGACGTTTGCCCTGTTATGTACTTTGCGACAGATGCCGTGCGCGACGGAGCGTATTACAAGCTAGGAGCTGTTAATATAATTTGATTTTTTCATATAAGTGCCGCGGTAAACGTTCATTACGCGGCGCTTTTCTTTTACAAAACCCTAGGTGCGAAAAAAGTTGAAATATTTTTATAAAAAAGTAAAAAAAGTACTTGACAAACCGCCCGCGTTCTGTTATAATAATATGCGTCACGACGCTGGTGTGGCTCAATGGCAGAGCAGCTGATTTGTAATCAGCAGGTTGATGGTTCGACTCCGTTCACCAGCTCCATACTCTTTGGGGGAATTCCCGAGCGGCCAAAGGGGGCAGACTGTAAATCTGTTGTCACTGACTTCGCTGGTCCGAATCCAGCTTCCCCCACCAAATAAAAATACCGATCCTTGTGGTCGGTATTTTTATTTGGTAAGAGAGCTGGGCGAGCAACTGCGGCGACAAAGTCGCGCGCTGTGCCGCATACCGCCAACGGCGGTATCTGGCGTAACGAGGAGATGTAACAAACAATCCGAACAAGCAGTGCGACCTTTGCAAATATTACCCCGAGTAGCCATACCCAGCTTCCCCTCCGACCCTTGTGGTCGGGATTTTTATTTGGCGAGGTGTGCTGATTCGGTCAGGGACTTGCTCTGCAAGTGCGCTGGTTCGCATACTCCGCTTGGAGATCGACAAGCTCGCTTGTCAGGCGAAGAGCGCGAGTATCTTCGCATAGCGAATACCCAGCTTCTTTTTTCATCCTCATCCACCGCTACGCGGTCCCCTTGTCTCGTTGCGACTCGGTATTTTTATTACATCACCTCAATAAGCCTTGCGGCTCCCTTAAACAGACCGTCTGTCATATAGTGGATTTTGCCGTTAATCTCACGCTCTTCAAAGGCATGACCGTGGCCTGCAACGGTTGTAATAACAAGCGGGTGATTAAGAAGAAGGTCTATCATTTCGTGGCTTATGCGGTAGTCATCGGGAGTTAAAAATACGTTTTCGTGCGTTTTGTCGGTCGCGTTTAGCAGCTTATCCCATATGGGATCGTGGGAAAATACTATAACTGGATAGCCTTTTTCAAGCTCGCGCTTGAAGGCTTTCAGCGTTTTTTCGGAATAGTAATCAAGGCTGTTATCAGCTGTTATGACGTTTACACCGTTTATCACTCTGCTTTCAAGCGAAAGGTCAAAGCGAGAAAACTCATCTTCAAGCTGAGTGCGAATCTCTTTTGCGTAAGGGTAAGGCTCTTCCATCGTACGAACTATCGCGCGCTGATGCTCATGTCCGCCCGGAGTAAACATCATATCCACCCCTTCAGTCAAGGCGCGAAATTCAGCTAAATTTCCATAAGTGTGTATGTCCATAACGTCGCCTGTGCATATGACGGTAGCATCTTCTGATTTAGAGATGTCTATCGATTCCCTAAAGTACTCCGAGGGCGATTTTTCGGGATATTTTCCTTCCTCCCTGAAAACCTCAGTGCGCTCTTTCATAAGCAGCTTGTGTCCATCTGTATCACACTCGTTTGCCTCGGTTATATGTACGTCTGTTATATGCAACAGCTTAAAAGGTTTTCCGACACCTATATTAATACGTGTAAAAATGATATTTTCCATATCGCGCCTCGCTCTTTATTATGAAAATATTATATCATCAGAATAACTGTGTGTCAACGCGTAATCTTCCCTAGTTTGATACTTTATTTTCCTTTTGTATACTGTCTTGCGACTCTTGATGATATGCGGGTAAGGATTTCATACGGAATGGTATCCGCCCAGCGTGCGATGTCGTCGGCGCTGATTTGTTTGTCACCCGAGCGCCCTAACAAAATTACCTCTTCTCCCGCCTTCACGCCAGCGACCGAGCTAACGTCAACCATCATCATATCCATGCACACTCTGCCAACCACGCGGCACATCTCTCCTTTTATTATAACGTATCCGCGATTTGAAAGTGCGCGGGGATATCCGTCGGCATACCCCGTCGTAACGGTGGCAACCTTCATATCTTTTTCTGCAAAAAAGCTCCTGCCGTAGCCTATGCTCTCCCCCTTTCTCACAGAGAACACACGGCAAATCATGCTTTTCCACTCCAAAGCGGGCGTAACCCCCGTGGGAAGTTCAACCTCGCTCGACGGTGCATAGCCGTAAAGAGAGATTCCGAGGCGGACACAATTTGATTCTTTTGAAGAATGGAAAATGGCTGCGGCTGAATTCTGACAATGAAAAAGCTCTATGCCAAACCGCTCGCTCAGACGGCAAATTTCATCAAAGACTGCGATTTCATGCGCGGTATATTTTACACCGTCAGCCGAAGCGGTATCCGCGATGGGTAAATGAGTGAAAATCCCCTTAATCTGCAATACTTCTGATGCGTTTTTAATATTCTCCGCCGCGCTCTCAGGGCAAAGTCCGATGCGGCGCATACCGACATCTATGGCAATATGATATTTAATTTCTCGATTTCTCTGTGCCATAGCCTCTGCCAAATGCTCTTCGCTAACGATAGCTTGGGAAAGATTATATCTGAAAATCAAGTGCGAAAGCTCTTTCGGAGTATATCCTAAGATAAGAATTTCTCCCCCGATTCCCGACTCTCTGAGCCTTATTCCTTCATTTATATTAGATACTGCGAAAAAATCCGCTCCCTCCTCCGCGAGCGCACTTGCAACCTCAACATCGCCGTGTCCGTAAGCGTTTGCCTTGATTATCGATATTATCCGCCGCTTTCGATGATACGTCTTGTGAATTATGTAATTTCTTTTCAGTCTTGTAAGGTCTACCTCGGCAACCGACCTATATAAAAAAAGCTCACCTGTCATACTGCATTGTATGAAAAGTGGGCTTTTTTGTTATTAAAACTTTCTCCAGACCATTTTGTTTACTACTCCGACGTAGGACTGAATGATTTTCACAACCTTGGTGGAGACGTTCTGCTCGATGTAATCGGGTACGGGGATTCCGTAATCACCGTTTCTGTTCATTTCAACCGCTGTTTCCACAGACTGTAAAAGTCCGACCTCGTCAATTCCCGAAAGAATGAAGCACGCCTTATCAAGCGCCTCGGGACGCTCGGTAGAGGTTCTTATGCAAATAGCGGGGAAAGGCTTTCCTATCGAGGTGAAAAAGCTCGACTCTTCCGGAAGCGTTCCGCTGTCAGAAACCACCGCAAACGCGTTCATTTGTAAACAATTATAGTCATGGAAGCCTAAAGGCTCGTGCTGAATCACTCTTTTATCAAGAACAAATCCGCTCGACTCTAGGCGATTTCTGCTTCTTGGATGGCAGGAGTAAAGAATGGGCATATCGTATTTTTCTGCCATTTTGTTTATAGCGGTGAAAAGACTTGTAAAGTTCTTTTCGGTATCGATATTTTCTTCTCTGTGAGCGGAAAGAAGTATGTATTTTCCCTTTTCAAGTCCGAGTCGCGCATGTATATCAGATGCTTCAATCTCCGAAAGATTGTTTGCAAGCACCTCTGCCATAGGTGAGCCTGTAACGTAAGTTCGCTCCTTCGGTAAACCGCAATCAGCAAGATAGCGTCGAGCATGCTCGGAATACGCCATATTTACGTCCGAAATTATATCAACTATACGGCGGTTTGTTTCCTCTGGAAGACATTCGTCCTTACATCTATTGCCCGCTTCCATATGGAATATTGGGATATGGAGTCTCTTTGCGCCTATAACCGACAGGCAAGAATTGGTATCTCCGAGAACAAGCACGGCATCGGGCTTAAGCTCTGCCATAAGCTTATAAGACTTTGCAATGATGTTTCCGCAGGTCTCGCCAAGGTCTGCGCCAACCGCGTCAAGATATGCCTCAGGAGCGTCAAGCTTTAGGTCCTTGAAGAAAACTCCGTTAAGGTTATAGTCATAGTTCTGCCCCGTGTGAACGAGGATAGTATCAAAATATGTACGGCACTTGTTTATTACCGCTGCAAGACGAATTATCTCCGGACGCGTGCCGACTATTATCATAAGCTTTAATTTTCCGTTATTTTTGAAACCGGTCTCCATTATTCTACCACCTCAAAAAATGTATCAGGTTTGTCTTTATCAAACTGCTCGTTTGCCCACATCAGCGTTACTAAATTTTCCGTTTGTGAAAGATTTATAATATTGTGTGTGTAGCCGGGGAGCATATGAACCGCTTGGATTTTTTCACCGCTGACCTTGAAATTGAGCACCTCGTCAGAGCCTGTTTTCCTCATCTGTATAAGCCCTTTTCCGCTAACCACGATGAAAAATTCCCATTTGGTGTTGTGCCAATGCTGCCCCTTGGTAATGCCGGGCTTTGAAATATTCACCGAGAACTGACCGCATTTTTCGGTCTTCATAAGCTCGGTGAACGAGCCTCTGTCATCACAGTTCATTTTCAAATCAAATATTGCCTTATCCCGCGGAAGATACGAAAGGTACGTGCTATACAGCTTCTTTGCAAATGAATCCTTGGGAATTTCGGGCATAAGGAGGGTCGAGGTCTGTGACTTAAAGCTCTGAAGCAGGTCCACAATTTCGCCAAGGGTTACCTTGTGCGTAGTTGGCACTGCACAGAACTTTCCGCCACCTGTCAGCACGGTGTCAATTCCGTCGAACTCGCAGCGGTGCTCCCTTCCCTCAAGCGCCATAAGCATTTCATCAACGAGGTCATCGATATAAAGAAGCTCAAGGCAAACCGCAGGGTCGTTTACGGTGATGGGGAGGTCGTTTGCGATATTATTGCAGAATGTTGCAACCACGCTGTTATAGTTTGGTCTGCACCATTTGCCAAAGAGATTTGGGAAACGGTAAACAAGCACCTTGGCACCCGTCTGCTCACAATAAGCAAACATAAGCTCCTCGCCGGCCTTCTTTGAGCGACCGTAGTCGGAATCATATCTGCCGATGCATGTAGCTTGAATCGAGCTTGACACCATTACGGGACATTTGTTGTTATATTTTTTTAGAGTTTCAAGAAGTGTAGAGGCAAAGCCAAAGTTGCCCTGCATAAACTCCTCGGGGTTTTGCGG
>JAZOAA010000038.1:0-3034 GCA_045595265.1 Eubacteriales bacterium | reverse complement strand
CTCCCACATATCAGCGCTCCAGCTTGTGCGTTTTACAGGACTTGTTGCGGGTCTTGCGTAAAATATTGCAAATCCCCTGAGGGCGTCGGGCGCGTGCGTCAGCTCGTGTGGCTCTCCCGAGCAATCGGTGGGGCGCACTCTGTCAACCGTGAGCGCGGGCAGGCATCGGATAAGCTCGGTTGAAGTGTTAAATATTCTAAGCCTTCCGCGCTCCGAGGCACACAGCATTTCCTTGACTGCGAGCCAGCCGCACTCTCTGTCGTTTGACGTCTTTGTAAAGCTTATTCCAAACTCCGAGAAGAGCAGCGCCTTCGACTTTCCCGACTCCTGACTTCGTGAGAAGAGGTCGGGCGGAGCCAAGGTCGCGTAAATATCCTCGCCCTTCGGTGTTCTGTCGAGTATTGCGCGCGCCGCCGCGCTTATCGCGAGATTTGACTCGCAATATTCCCGATATACGTAAGCGTCGCCACATTCCGAGACGGCAATCCATAGGCACGCCAGCCTGTCAAGACCGTAATCTACCGTTCTGTACTTTCTCCAGGACGAAGGAATCTCAAAAGGCTCGATAACGTGCAACCGTGAGTCAAACTCGGTGAAATATTGCCCCTCAAAAATGTTCCACTCTCCGTATAGCAGGGCGCGCTTTTCTCTCTCGGGCAGGGCGAGAAGCCTCTTTTCGTAATTTGGGTCGCCCTTATATAAAAAGCCGTTGTCTGAGAGTAATGAGGGAATAAAAACTCGGCTTAAGGAATTTTCTCCTAAAAAGGCGCGCCTTGGCGGCGACGGGTCAACGAATCTTCGCTTTACCCAGCTGTGACCTATGCCGCCGGGGTTTGTGGTTGACTTAACCTGCCTCGGATATTGTGATGCACCTCTGAGACGAGATATAAGATAAACGTACTGCCACTCGGCAAAGTGCGTCAGCTCGTCAAAGCGTATAACGTCATATTCCGCGCTTTGATACTGGTATACGTCGCTTGCCGTGGCACAGTAGCCGAAGTCGATGAGCGAGCCGTTGATAAATTTTCCCGTATGATAGGAAAAATTAAAGGTATAAAGCTCTTTCGGATAGACGTCAAGCGCTGCCCTGATTATAGATTTATCAAGCTCGGCAAAGCTTCGCCTTAAAATCAGCTGCTTTGATTTCGGATATTTCAGCGCGTAAAGCAGGGCGTCTATGATTTGTCCGTAGGATTTACCTCCGCCCGCCGCACCTCCGAATAGCACCTCGTCCTCGGTGGAGTTGATAAAATCACGCTGCTTTCGTGTGATTTTTATATTCAGTTTCACTCTACGACCTCCACGCTGACCTTGATTTCCGACTCTTCCGAGTCGCCCTCTGTCTCTTCGCCGAGAAGAAATTTGACAAAGCTTGGGTCGTAGGAGCGCATCAGCGCACCGTCGATAAGCCTGTCGCGGCGTATTCTCTTGCACTCCTCCATCGCCTTTGCAAATTTCGCCCTCCCAGAGAATGAGAGAAGCTCTGCCGTAGTGATGCCAAGCACACCGGCAAATTTTTCAAAGCTCGGTGCGCCCGCCTCGGAATACGTCTTAAAATATAGGTACATCTTCCTCGGCAACTCTGACGTATATTTATGCCCATCTTTCATGCTTTAACCAAAATCCTCCTCCACGCATTATTATATAAAAGGAAGATTTTGTGAAGATAACCCCACCGCGCCGTCTGCAGCCGTCACGGAAAAGGTTACCGAGAGTCACCGTCACCCCCTCTTACGTCCGTCGGATAAATCAGGCAAACCTCTATCCGACATCTACATTATACCAAAACACATGAGAGTTGTAAGTATACCACCCTCCCAAAAGATGTAACCTTAAAAGTGACAAAAGTATACAAAAGAACCAAAAAAACCGAGCTTTCCTAAAAGCTCGGAGAAAAAAGTGCCACATCGAACGAAAAAAAGAAAAGCAGACCAAAAAAAATCAGTCTGCTTTTGTGTGATAAATTTAACCGTCCACTTCCATATAATCATTCTGCGGAAGATTGGACTTTGTATGCTCGAAAATAACCTTGAAGGCATTCATGGCAAGTCCGTGGTCGTAATACTGCTCAATCTCACATTCGTACTTTCCGACCTCTACCATCATTTCTTCAAATATCTTCTTTGCCGCCTCGTCGCGACCCTTCGCCTTTTCTATCATCGCCTTTGCGAAGTAGCGAACAAGCTCGTTGTAAGCTAAGAGAATACGCATAGCGACAGTTCTCGGACGAAGTGTGGAGTCGAAGTGCTTCATTATCATCTCCTTGCCGCGTGCCGCAATGTCCTCAACCCTGGCAAGAGATGCCGCATGGTCGGGATTATAGAAGCGGGAAACGCTCGCATCCGATGCTTTAAGACCTGCCATATATTCAAAGTCAAAGGCATCAGCAAGCTCGAGAAGATATTTCTCTACCTCATCTGCATAGTCACCGAAGAGCTTGCCGAAGTAGTATTTCTTAATTTTCTCTGCGGTAAGGGAAGAGTCGTAGCAGGTTCTCGCAAAGGTGAAGAAGCAAAGACCCGTGGGCATAAAGCAACGCTGTGTTCCGTCCTCAAGGATTCCGTTTACGTTCTGACGAAGGTACTCTCTTACGTCCTCGTTCATAACCTCGGAAATCTTAAGTCCTGAAATATCGTACCACATAGCGCGCCAGAAGTGGTATTCAAAGGAGATTTTAGAGCCGTTAAAGCTCTTTTCCCACTCCTTTAAGTGGCCGAAGAACTGACCGAGAGTTCTGGGCATCTGGAGCTTGTTTCTCGTAAAGGGAGCAAGGTTTGTGTCAATGCCGTTTGGAAGCGTTTCGGTATATCTTCGGGTGATAGGAGCAATCATCAGAATAAATCTGTCGGGATTTTTGATTTTTTCCTCAAGAGGCGCCCAGGCAGAGTCCATATACGCGATAAATACGATACGAGTCTTGAGTCCCGCCTCTGTCAGCGCCTCGTCAATATCGTTCATCATCATAACGTAGAAGTCGGTGGGCAGCTTCTTTACACACTCCTCGCACTCGCAGTGGTTGTTGTTTGCATCGGCA
>JAZOAA010000037.1:0-9951 GCA_045595265.1 Eubacteriales bacterium | reverse complement strand
TCCTAAGACCGCTTGGCCTCCGACTTTAAATATAACTATACAGTTCGACTTTGCGATAGCGCCCGAGAGCTTTCTCATCGCCTGCGACATAAGACGCGCCTGCACGCCTACGTGCGATGCGCCCATATCTCCCTCAATCTCCTGGCGGGGAACGAGTGCCGCAACGGAGTCGATAACCACGATATCAATAGCGCCCGAATTTACAAGCGTTTCCGCAATTTCAAGCGCTTGCTCACCGCAGTCGGGCTGTGAAACGAGAAGATTGTTGATATCAACGCCGAGCTTCTTCGCGTAAATGGGGTCGAGAGCGTGCTCCGCGTCGATAAACGCAGCCTCGCCGCCCTGCTTCTGAACCTCGGCGATAACGTGAAGCGCGATAGTCGTCTTACCCGATGACTCGGGGCCGTATATCTCGGTTATTCTTCCTCTCGGAATACCGCCTATTCCAAGCGCGAAGTCAAGAGAAAGCGAGCCTGTGGAGACTGCCGAAACGTTCATCGAGGCATTCTCGCCAAGGCGCATGATAGAGCCCTTGCCGCACTCTCTTTCTATTCTCTGCATTACGGTTTCGAGCGCCGCCTTTTTGTCAGCGCCCGTTACCACCTCTTTATCGGTGCTTTGTACCTTTTTTGCTTTTGCCATTTTTTTATATCTCCTTTAAGTTTTACGTTTTTATTGAATTGCCAGACTGTCAGAACAGTCTTACAGCTCCTGCCGGGCGGATATTGAGGGGCATTGCCGCGCCCTTGCCGAGAACCGAGTCGATAAGCTCAACGTAGCCGTCAAGGTCCTCATCTCTTACAAACGCCTGGATAGTACCTGCAAATCCGCCGCCGTGGACTCTGAACGCGCCGCCCTTGCCGGCAAGATACCCTTCCGTAAGAGCCAAAGCCACGGAAAGTCCCTGCTCAGCGGGATTTTGGTTAGTGTAGACGTTCTGAAGATAGCGGAAGGAAGAGTTGCCCGAGGCGATAAGAGTATCAAAGAAGCTCTGAAGGTCGCCCGAGAGCAGCGCACTCTTCGCCTCCTCGACTCTCACGTTCTCACGAACGAAGTGAATGGCACGCAAAAGCGCTCTGTCACCTGCCGCTTTTCTGATTTTTTCCGCATTTTTAATAATTTCTTCTTCGCAAGCGCCGCGCAGCACCTGACGTCCCATAGCAGCTGCGGCAGCGCGCATCTCAGCGGGAACGGACGCGTAATCGGCATTGAGATTTGCATGATTGCCGCCCGTATTAACTATGCATAAAGAATATCCCTTGTCCTTAAGAGAAAACTCTATCGGCTCAACCGTGGGATTCTTCGGATTTTCAAAATCAATATATACAAATCCGCCTACCGCGCACGCCATCTGGTCCATAAGACCGCAGGGCTTGCCGAAATAGACGTTCTCGGAGTACTGCGCGTACTTCGCAATCTCCTTATTATCAACTCTGCCGCCGTTATACAAATGGTTGAGAATATTTCCAACCATGACCTCAAATGCCGCAGAGGATGAAAGTCCGCTGCCCTTAAGCACCTCGGTGGTGGAATAAGCGTCAAAGCCGCCTACCTCGTGGCCGCCTTTAACAAAGGCGTTTGCCATTCCCGCAACGAGAGCGCGCGAGGTGAATTTTCTGAATTTGTCGGCTGTGGCGGTATCGGCTATCGAAATCGAGTCCTCGGGATATCCCTCGGAGTAAAAGCGGATAACGTTATCGTTATTTTTTGCCGCGATGGCGATTATGTCACGGTTTATCGCTCCCGCCATGACCTTTCCGTTATTGTGGTCGGTGTGGTTGCCGATAATCTCGCTTCTGCCGGGAACGGAGAGAACGAAAACGTCCCTCTCGCTTCCGTATTTTTTCTCAAAGGCGCATAACGCTTTGATAAATCTGTCCTTCTGCGCCGATACGTCGGAATAGAGTGCGGAGTGCTTCTCAAGACCGCCTTCTGCAATTATTTTTTTTAGCTCGTTAATCTTCATATTTTTACCTTATTGCTTTTATTTTGTCAAGAATTGTTTGCAAAACTCGCCAGCTTCGACGATAACGTCGTCTATATCACGCATTTTTCCCCCGTCAGAGTCGAGAAAAATTCTGTGCGCGTCTTTTTCGTGTCTGAACCAGGTGAGCTGGCGCTTTGCGTACCGTCTGGTAGACAGCTTTATAGTTTCCACCGCCTCGTCTAGAGAGCACTCGTTACGTAGAACGGACACAAGCTCCTTATAGCCTATCGCCTGCGATGCTGTGTAGGACTCGGCTAAAAGTCCTCTGTCAAAGAGCGACTTTACTTCCTCAAAAAGTCCTTCCTTTATCATCTGGTCAACTCGGATATCAACACGTCGGTAGAGATTTTCTCTATCGTGAAAGTCAAGCGTTATCATACCGACGTCAATATCAGCTTCTCCCAAAAGCACCTGCTTGTCAAGCGTGGATTTCGGGATTCCGGTTTTATCGTAAATTTCAAGAGCGCGTATCACTCTCTTTACGTTATTTTTATGTACCGACTCGGCTGTGTACGGGTCAACCTCGTACAGTCTTTGCCAGAGCTTTTCCTTATCCTCGTCGGTTTTAATCCCTGCGAGAATTTCGTTTCTGTACTCGGGGTCGCTCTCGGGCGATACGTTGGCGCTCGGGCGCATTACCGTATCAATATAGAGTCCCGTTCCGCCGACGAACATAGGAACTGCCCCGCGTGAGCAAATCTCCTCCGCACAGACAAGGGCCTCTTTTCTGTACCTCTCGGTGCTGTAACACTCGTCGGGTGAAACTATATCTATAAGATGATGCGGAATTTTCCTCTGCTCATCATGCGTCGCCTTCGCCGTTCCGATGTCCATTCCTTTATATATCTGCATGGAGTCGCAGGAGATTATCTCACAGCCAAGCTCCTCTGCGAGCCGTAAGGAAACGGCGGTTTTGCCCGAGGCTGTCGGACCGGTGATTGCAAGTGCCTTTATCATTTGCTGCTCACACCTTCCAAAAAGGCAAGCATATCCGCGAACACCTCGTCGGAATTATATTCGTTAAACAGCTCGTGACGGCAGTCGGGATAGGTTTTAAGCGTGAGGTTCTCTACCCCTGCCGAAAGAAGTCCCGAGTAAACCTCTCTTACCCCCTTGCCGTAGTCGCCGACAGGGTCCATCTCACCGCTTATAACGAGGGTGGGCATACCCTTCGGATAATTTGCATACCACTCCTTCGAGTTACACTCACCGAGCATTCCAAAGAGGTCGGCATATCCCGAAAGGGTGAAGGTGTAGGAGGTATACGGGTCGGTCTGACGGCACGCGACTCTCTCAGTATCCCTTGTAAGCCATGCGTTCTCGCCCTCGGACTTCGGGAATTTCGAATTATACGAGCCGAATGCAAGAGAATTTACAAGCTTGCTTCTGTGTCTGTCGCCGTATATTTTGGTCAAAAGGGAAATGACCGCCTTGCCCATAGCAAGCATCGGATTTTTTCCGCCTGTGCCGTGTATTATGAGAGCGTCAATGGTTTCGGGGTGCTTTACCGCGTAAATCCTAGCCAAAAACGAGCCCATACTGTGTCCCATAAGTATAAGCGGGGTGTCAGGATACTCCTCGCGAAGCAGGCTGTTCATTTTATAAAGGTCGGAAATTACAAGCTCGCGCCCGCCCGCCTTTGCAAAATAGCCTAAATCATCTGCCGATGCTGCCGTTCTGCCGTGTCCGAGATGGTCGTTACCCGCCACTACAAAGCCGCGCTCGGTGAAATACTGTGCGACGGAGGTGTATCTGTCAATATAGTCAATCATGCCGTGCGATATCTGAATCACCGCGCGTACAGGTCTGTCACAAGGTACGAACTTAACGGCGTATACGGTGTTTTTTCCGTCAGTTGAGGTAAAGGTGAAATCGCTTCTGATATAACTCATAGCGTCCTCCGAAAGATTATTTTTGACCGCTTAAAAGCTGATAAACCTCTTCGCTCGTGGGAACGGAGGTCGATGCGCCGACGCGCGAGATAGCTATTGCCGCAGCCGCGTTTGCAAAGCGGATAGCCTCCTCGATATCTCCGCTGTTGCGAAGGTATTCAAGAGTGAGAGCCGCGGTGAAGGTATCGCCCGCAGCGGTTGTATCAAGAACCTTCTCACCCCTTACGGCAGGATAAGTATTATAGCGCTTGCCGTCGTAGAGGTATGCGCCTCTCGCGCCCTGCTTTATAACTATGTATTTAGCCTTAACGCGCTTCGAGAGAGCGAAGGCTGCGCGAAGAGATGCGTCCATTGTCGAGGGCATGATTCCCGTATATTCAAAGGTCTCGGTCTCGTTGGGTGAGAATACCTCAACGGGAGGCAGGCTCTCAAGGTCGTAATCCTTATTCGCGGGTGCGGGGTCAACGAAAACGGGAATATTTTTAGAATAAGCTATCTTCGCCGCGGCAAGAGCTACCGAGAACGGAACCTCAAAGCCGATATAAACCGCGTCGGGCTCGCACTCAAATGCCGAAAGCACTCCGTCCGTCGTAAGATAGGAGTTAGCGCCGGGATAAACCACTATTCTGTTACCGCCGTCACCCTCACGCATAACGACGGCAAGTCCTGTGGGGTGGTCGTGGTCAACCTTGATATACTTGGTGTCAATTCCGATATCGCCGTAATACTTATACAGCTTCTGTCCGTGCAGGTCAGCGCCGAGCTTCGTTGCAAAGGCGCAGTCAGCTCCAAGCTTTTTAAGCGCTATGGCAGCGTTCGCACCCTTTCCGCCGGGGGTGTAAGCAACTCCGCCGTCATCTATAACCGTCTCCCCGAGTGCGGGAATCCTTGAAATATTCATAGAAAAGTCCATATTGGAGCTTCCTACGACAAGTATCTTTTTATTAGCCATTTTAACGGTCCTCTCTTAAGGTGAAATTATATTTTTTCTTCTTCAATTATGGAAAGCTTAAATACCGCCGCACCGGGAACAGCCTCGCCCGCAAGCACGGACTCTCTGCCGCGGCAGGTGAAGATAAAGCTCTGTATTCCCTCGTCGGAAATCTGCCTTATACCCCTCATCATAGAGCGCGCTCTTACGTTATCCTGGTGCGCAAAGCTTTCGTCAAAGCATACGGGCGGCTTTTCGGGATAGAGCATATCTATAAGCGCCGCTCTCACCGCAACGTACGCAAGCTCGTAAGTGCCGCCGGAAAGATAGTCAACCGACTTTTTATCTCCCTTCGAATCAGTGAAATAAACGCCGAGCGCGTCTGTGACGTTAAAATCGGAATACTTATTTTCCGTCATGATTTCCATCATTTTAGTAGCGTATTCGCTAAGGCGGGGGGATATCTCCGCTCTGAGATTGTCGGAGGCGTTCTTAATTGCGTCAAGAGCAATGTAATAAGCCTTGTGCTTATTTTGAAGATTTTCGCGTCTTTTAGCAATAGCGCTTATTCTCGAATAAATCTCACCCGGCTCGCCCGCTCTGCCCTTGATAAGCATAAGCTCGTTTTCAACGTCGAAGGCGAGTCTGTCCTCCTCCGCCATGCGCGCCTTTGAGTCGGCGATGCCATTGATTATTTCATCGTGATTTATTCCCGAGAGCGCCTTTCTCTTAAGAGGCGAAACCTGGGCGCGTACGTCTATCTCGCTCTTATCCGAAAGAGTTCTTCTGATTTCTTTTACCGTGATTTCTATATTGCTCTTTTCATCGAACAGCTCGTCGCGCTTTCTGAGGAATGAGCGAACCCTCTCCTCAAGTCTGTCAAGGAAGCCGCCAAGGTCGGAGGCAGGTACGTCGTCGTTCCAGAGCAGAACGAGATTTTTAAGCTGCTCCTTCGCCATCTCGTATCTCTCTCGCGCGCGGTCAACCGCAAAGCGCGCACTCTCGGTAGCCGCGTTCAAGGCGTCTCTCTTATTTCTCGACTCGGTAATAAGAGCAAGCTTTCCGACAAGGTCCTGATAGGTCGCGACGGAAAATTTATTAAGAACCTCAAAGAGCGCCTTGTGGTCGGTGTGGTATCTGAAAACAAAGTAAGCAATGCCGACCGCCGAGAATACGCCGAGTACCGCAACGGCAACCTGCGCTATGATATTAAGGCTCATCAGCGCCGCGATTATTTCAAATACGATAGCACCGACGGCGAGAACCGCCAGAATGATAGCGGTGGTGAGCGACTTTATAAAGCCCTTACGAAGTGAGCCTGCTTCAAGGCGTATCTTTTCCTCTCCGCCCTCGCTCTCGGCGAGAGCTATGGCAGCCTCTATCTCCTTCGTTATTCCTACCGCGCGGCGCTGCTCGGTAAGCGCGTTCTGCGCCTCTCCGAGAGAAGCGTACGCTTCGTTTACACCCTTACGCGCTACCGCAAGGTCGGTAAGATACTGCTCGTCGGGAACGAACGCGCCCTTCGAGTTTTCGGCTATGTACGCGTTATACGCATTGGTTTTTTCCTCATACTCCTCCTCAAGCTTATGAAGCTGGTCGAAGGTCTGTATAAGCATAACGTTTGAATAACAGCTGTCAAGCTCATAGAGCTTTGCCTGCTTATCCTCGGCTTCGGCACGGCGCGCGCGAATCTTATAAAGCTCCGCCTCTTTTTCAAGAATCTGCTTATTATCCTCGTTTACGGCATCAAGCCTTGCAAGAAGCTCCTCCTCGCGATTGACGAGGTCAACGATAGCTCCGCCGCCAGCGCCCTCGTGAAGAAGCGCGTGCATCTTATCCGAAATCTTAGCCGCGGCTCTCTGATTATTTATCCTCTCGCTTCCCGAGAAGAGTATATTCTCAATAGACTGCTTCACCGAGCCTTCGTTTATGGAAGGGTCGCCTATCTGACCTATAAACGCGGTGTTCTCAAACAGCTCTCTGTCAACACCGAAGAAAACCTCGCCCGCCGACAGCTTGCCAAACGCGGGAGAGCCGGTTTCCAAATCGACGATTGACGCCTCTTCCTTATAAGACTCGCGCAGAGCGTTGTCGGTCGGGATAGTAGACCTTGTGATAAGGTATCTCTTTCCCTTAACTCTGACGTACATAGAGCCTTGGACGTATCCTGTATCCCAGTTTATCCTCTTCCTTCTCTCGCTGACCTCCGCGGAGGAGTCCGTATCGGGAAAACCGTAGAGCATATACTTAATGAATGCCGCTATCGTACTTTTTCCCGCCTCGTTCTGTCCCTCGATAACGTTTACAGACTCGGAAAACTCCAGAGTCATATCGGTTATAAGACCGAAGCTTTTAATAACGATTTTTTCTATAATCATAAGAGTGTCCTTCCCTTAATTTTATTCATTCTTAAAATCGCCCGATAGGAATTTCGTCGCTCTCGGTACAGAGTCCTTGGAGTTGTACCACGGCTCACCGTCATATCGGTAATCGAATTTTTTGCAATACCAGCTCACGTCCTCGGAGAGCGTGGCTATGTATCTGTCCTCAAGCTCGTAGGCGTCTTTATAAAAGAGCGGAAAAATCTTTTTTGACATCTTTTTAGACGCGTAATCGAGCATCGCTCTGTAATGCGGAAGGCAGAAATACGGCACCTTCCTAAACTTCGGGGCAAAGTCGGGGTCCGACTCCCAAAGATAAACCGCCGTCGCTATCATAGCGTTAAGATTACGGCTGATCCTGCCGCATACGTAGCAGTCGCACTCAAGCTTGCCGAGCGACTCAAGAGCCGCCTGCCTCTTGTTGCCGAAAACGGTAGGTCCGTCAAGCTTCTTTCGCACCTCGGCAAGATGGCTCTCAAGCATGAGTCCCATACCGAGCATACGCCGCCTGCCTAGCATGATAGAATAATGCCTTGAGCAAAAGCCCTCTTCGTTAGTTTTTATCCTGATATCCGGCTCCATCATTGACGCGCCGAGGATAATCTCTATTTCATCGTCCTGCAGCTTGTTATAGAGCAGGCAGAAGGGGCAGCCGCACTCGGACTTCTCCCCCACCGTGTCAAACGCCTCGTTGACGGGTATTGTGTATATCTGTTCCACGTCGTTCCTCCGGTATTTTTTACTATCTTGAAAATCGGACTTGAAATGTCGAAAAAAGTATGTTAAAATACTTTTGTAAATATTTTTTCACATAATATTATACTATATAAATTATTGTTTTGCAAGAGGAAAAGAAAATGTTTGTCAAAAAACATACGGTTTTGAATAATAAAGACGCAATTCTCGTCACGGATATAGGAAAATTAAATCTGTACGACACCTTCGAGTGCGGTCAGGCGTTCAGGTATGAGCTTATAGCCCGCGAGGGCGGATATACCGAATATATGACCGTAGCTTACGGAAAAGTGATAAGAGTCGGACAAAGAAATGACGGTGAGCTTATCTTCTACGGCATGAGTGAAGAGGATTTTTACAGCATTGCCGTGCCGTATTTTTCGCTTGACAGAGATTATACCGCTATCGCAAACGACATAATATCGCGCACAGACTCCGAGTGGTTAAAATCGGCAGCCGAAGCCGCGGCGGGGATAAGAATACTGAAGCAAGAGCCGTGGGAGACGCACTTTTCCTTCATCATCTCGCAAAACAACAATATCCCGAGGATAAGAAAGATAATTCGCTCAATCTGCCTTGAATACGGCACTCTCTGCACAGGGAGCTGCCCTCTTGGGAAGTCGGGAGAGGTTCCCGAAATATGCAAAGCGTGCGGCGCGTGCTACTCCTTCCCTACCGCAAGGCAGATACTTGAGCACCCGGAGGGGCTTTTGCCCTCAAAGCCCGGCTTTAGATACAAATATCTTCTTGACGCGGCAAGCAAGGTTGATAGCGGAGAGATAAATCTTTCGCAAATCGAGTCGGCGCACAGCTACGAGCATACCGTGTCGGAGCTTAAGAAGATATGCGGTGTGGGTGACAAGGTTGCCTCGTGCGCCGCGCTCTTCGGCTTTGCAAACCTTGAAGCCTTCCCCATCGACGTATGGATGAAGAGGGCGATAGACGAATACTTTGACGGCTCGCTCGACCCGAAATCTCTCGGAAATTACGCAGGAGTTGCCCAGCAGTACATCTTCCATTACATAAGAAATCTATCAAAAAACGATTGATTTCGACAAATGTTGTTTACATTTTTCGGCATTTAGAGTAAAAACAAACAAAGAAACCGTGGCTCGACATATTGCGTCAAAAGCCGCGGTTTCTTTATGCTAAAATACTTGTATCACACGTTTTTTGGAGAAAAATATGAGTATGTTTGATGAGGCGCGCTCACTGAAGGTGATGATGGATATGCGGAAATTATCTCAAAAGGAAACCGCAGAAATGCTCGGTGTCAGCCAATCTTATATAGCGAACAAGCTCCGTCTGCTAAAGCTTGACGAAAGGGTTGTGAGAGGTATAGAAGCTTCACCCCTGACGGAGCGGCACGCCAGGGCGCTGCTACGCTTACAGGGAGCAGACGAGCAGCTGAAGGCTCTGAAAATCATCTCGGAGCGCTCGATGACGGTTGCCGAGGCGGAGGCGCTGGTTGACCTAATAAAAGAGGGCGAAATTCCGAAGATGATTTCACGCGCGCCGGCCCTAAAGCAGCTCGACGCATTTCTGGATTCTCTTGCAGGCTCGGTCGAGGCCCTCAACGCAAAGGGCATAAAAACCACGAAAACCACCTCGTATTACGGCAGTAAAATGTATATAACTGTTTGCATTGAGGAAAATTAACACTGTTTTATATATAGTGTGTGTTACACTTTTTGGGCGAGTTTTCGGGCGATAATTTTTAGTGATATATCTCGCTTTGCTCGGCGTGATATTTTTACTTCGCAAAAGTGATATTACTTCCGATGGTCGCAGTGATATTCTATTCGCCTTTGTAAATTTAATCGCGCGAAGCGCATATCACGTCCATAGGACATATCACGCACGCAGTGCATATCACTCGCCAAAGGCGAATAGAGTTGGCGCACCTGACATAAAGCAGGTGCGCCACAGGATAGCCTCTTCTGCTTTTTTTGTAAATTTCCCTTATTCAAGTATTCCTTCAAGGGGAGTGAGATTCCAGAGAGCCGCAAGCTCCTTGATAATCTT
>JAZOAA010000036.1:0-5376 GCA_045595265.1 Eubacteriales bacterium | reverse complement strand
AGCTCGGTTATAGCACCTGACGGCACGGTTATTGCCGATATGAAGAGCCGCGTAGGCAGAATTGTCTGCGACATAGACCCGAAGAAAAAATATTACAAGCCAGCAGGATACAGGGGTGCGCCCAAGGCTCATTACGAATATATAGAGGAAGGCCGCAGACCTTGGCTCTACCGTAACGGCGGTCCTTCGGTCGTACCGTTTGACGACGTTATGGGATATCCGCGACTTTGCGCTCACAGGGGCTTTAACACGATAGCTCCCGAAAACAGCCTCCCCGCCTTCGGCGCTGCGGTGGCTCTGGGTGCTGAGGAGATAGAGTTTGACATCTGGTCAACCAAGGACGGAGTTCTCGTTTCCTCGCATGACGCAACTCTCGAGCGAGTTTCGGACGGTGTGGGTAAAATTTACGAGCATACGTACGACGAGCTTTTAGCTCTGGACTTCGGTGCGAAGCACGGAGAAAAATTCAAGGGGCTTAAAATTCCAACCTTCGAGGAAATTCTAAAGAAATTCGCAGGTCGGGTTATAATGAATATCCACGTTAAAATTTGGGATATGAATTTCGCTGACCCGATGATTGAAAAGATTGTCGCGCTTGTACGTAAATACGACTGCGAAAAGCATATCTACTTTATGACCACAAACGACGGCATTATCAAGAGAGTTATGGAATACGCGCCCGACCTCAAGGTTTGTGTAGGTTGGGACGGGAACAAGGACGACCCGCTTTCTATGGTTAAGCGAGCAAAGACTCTCGGAGCATACAAAATTCAGCTCTTTAAGCCCTACTTCAACGAAGAAACGGTGCGCCTCGCACACGAAAACGGCATACTCTGCAACGTTTTCTGGGCTGACGACCCCGAGGAAGCAAGGCGCTATTTTGAAATGGGAATTGACACCGTTCTTACGAACGACTATCTGACAATTTACAACTCGACGAAGGATTTATTAAATAAAAAATAAAAGCAACAGAAACGAGAAACGGATTATGGAAAAACAGAAGTTAAGCGGGCCTGCAATATTTATGTATAGCGTTATGGCACTGACGGTGACGGTAGCGGCGGTATGCTTTGCGCTCTATTATCTCAGAGTATTTGAAAACGGAGTAATTCTCTGGACGGGTATAGTTTCGTTTATGATTCTTTATCACTTTGGGCTTCGCATATTGTTTGGCAAGGTGACAAAGCATTTCAATATAAACTATAACCACCCTTGGTACAAGCACAGAAAATTTGAGGAGTGGCTATATAAGCTTCTTTTCATAAGGAAGTGGAAGGACAAGGTGCTGACCTTTGAGCCGGAGCTTTACGACGTTAAGAACAGGACTCTTGACCAGCTTGCAACCACGATGTCAAAATCCGAGCTTGACCACTGGATAAACGAAATAATCTCCCTCCTTAGCATACTCTTTGCGCTGCTTTGGGGAGAGTGGGCAATATTTATCGCGACAGCCGTTATTGCTATGATATTTGACGCGCAGTTTATCGTTGTTCAAAGATACAACAGGCCCATAGTCCTGAAGCTTATCAAAAGACAAAAGGCAAGAGCGGTAGCATAAAACGCCGCAAATCAACGGAGAAAAAACATGAATACGCAAACAAAAAAACGAGGACTTACCAAGTCGCACGCGCTGATAATGCTGTGCTGGCTGGTATATGCCTGCTCATACATAGGAAAACTAAGCTATAATGCTAATATAAGCCAGATAGGCCCGGATTTCGGCGTGTCTTATGCCGAGTGCGGAATGGTTTCTACGTTCTTCTTCTTTGCATACGGTATAGGTCAGGTAGTAAACGGCTTTTTGTGCAAGAGATACAACGTAAAATACGTAATTTTCGGAAGCCTTGCGGTAGCAAGCGCGATGAATATTTTAGTGACTTTAGTCAGTGACTTTGCACTTATCAAATACATATGGCTAATAAACGGTGTAGCCATGTCGTTTCTCTGGACCTCGCTGATACGCCTACTATCCGAAACGCTGCCTGACGAGGATATGAACATGGCGATAATCGCTATGGGTACTACGGTGGCAACGGGAACGTTTTTCGTTTACGGAATGAGCTCAATCTTTGCCGCCATAGCCTCCTATCAGCTTACGTTTATTATTGCGGCTGCTGCTATGCTAACGGTTTCGCTAATCTGGCTCTTCTCTTATAACAGACTTACCGACGTGGAGCAAAGCGGCAACAAAGAAGCAACAGAGCACGCTCCGCATATTCACGGTAAGGTATCGGGCAGCGTCTATGTGCTTATCGTAGTGCTTGCCTTCTTCGCGGTTGCAAACAACTTTATGAAGGACGGGCTGACCTCTTGGACACCCGACATACTCTCAAAGCTGTATAACACGCCCGGCTGGCTCTCAATACTTCTAACCCTGCTGTTGCCTATAATGGCGATTATGGGTACCGTGGTTGCGGTGAATTTACAAAAGAAAACAAAAAATTTCGTTCTCACCGTAACTCTTCTGTTCTTAATTTCGGCTGTTCTTATGGGTGTGGTAATAGGATTTATCTCAACGCCATACCTTATTATAACCATCGTGTGCTTTGCCATAGTTTCATGTCTTATGGCAGGCGTAAACAACGTTATCACGAGCATGGTTCCCCTCTCAATGAAGGGGGATATGAACTCTGGTAAAATTGCCGGAATACTCAACGGCTTCTGCTATCTCGGCAGTACTGTCTCGTCTTACGGACTCGGTGTTATAGCCGATGCTTTCGACTGGGCGGCGGTGTTTTTCACTCTGCTCGGAGTAAGTATATTCGTAATCCTTATCGGAGGAGCTTACGTGCTTTTCAAAAAGAAAAACAAAACGTGAATGTAAAAAGCAATTCATAGGTACATAATAACCGTATAAAAATCAAGGAGTACAGTTATGGAAAAAATCAAAGCCGCCGTAGAAAAGCACAGAAATCTCATTCTTGATGCCGAAAGATATATCTGGAAAAATCCGGAAACCGGCTAGAAGGAGGTTAAGACTACGGCGTATCTTAAGGAAAAATTCACGAGCCTCGGATACACTCTGACGGAGCCCGAGGGAATAACGGGCTTTACCGCCAACCTTGATACAGGGCGAGTGGGTCCGTGCGTTATGATACTTGCCGAGCTTGACTCAATAATCTGCCCCGAGCATAAGGATGCGGATAAGACTACGGGTGCCGTTCACTCCTGCGGTCACAACGCACAGTGCACCGCCCTCCTTGGCATTGCAGCGGCTCTGAAGGAGCCCGGGGTGCTTGACGGTCTTTCGGGCAAGATAAGGCTCGCGTTAGTTCCCGCAGAGGAGCTTCTCGAGATAGAGTACCGAAGCACGCTGAAAGAGGCGGGTGTTATCAAGTATTTCGGAGGGAAGAGCGAATTTCTCCGTCGCGGACTTTTTGACGGTGTGGACGCGGCGTTTATGGTTCACACAGCAAGCTCCTACTGCTCTCTTCGCGGCTCTGTCGGATGTGTGACGAAGAATATTATATATAAAGGTAAGGCGGCTCACCCTGGTCGGGTGTCAACGCTCTTTACGCCGCAAGCTGCGGGCTGAATGCCGTCAACGCGATACGCAAAACCTTTGCCGAGGAGGATATAATCAGGGTTCACCCGATAATGACCTCGGGCGGCGCTATGGTAAACGCGATACCCGCTGTAGCTCGCCTTGAGAGCTACGTGAGAGGAAAGAGCTTTGAGGCGATAGAGCGTGCTAACAAGAAGGTAAACCGCGCGCTTACCGGTGCGGCGCTCTCCATCGGTACAAATATTGAAATAATTGACTCTCCCGGCTACTCGCCGCTCGTAAATGATGAAAATATGATAAGGCTTGCTGTGGACGCCGCAAATCTCGCAATACCAGAGGAGAATTTCACAGTTCACGAGAGATACAGCGGCGGCAGTACCGATATGGGCGACCTATCCTGCATTATGCCCGTCTGCCACCCGTACGCGAGAGGTATGTCGGGTACTAGTCACGGCTCGGACTACTAGATTGCCGACCCCGATGCCGCCTGTGTCAAGAACGCCGTATGGCAGATGACGATGCTAAAGCTCCTGCTCGAGAACGGAGCGAGTCGCGCGAAGGAGATAATCGCTGCATACAAGCCCCTTTTCACAAAGGAAGAGTTTCTTAAATATCAGGACAGCTTAAACTCCTCGGGTGACAGAATAACCTATACCGAGCACGGAGCAAGCGTCAGACTTTAATTAGCTTATAAGGAAAGAAGGATAAAACCTTAATGAAAAACGAAAAAATAACTATCGCCCAGACGGCGAACAAGAAGAGCAGCGGTATGTGCTACGCGATACACCTCTCTGACGGATCGTTTATCATAATTGACAGCGGTGAGGCGGATTCTGACGGTGACGGCATATACGATTACAATTCTACTGCGTTGCTTGAGCATATAAGGGCTGTCTCGACTGACGAAAAGCCCGTCATTTCCGCTTGGTTTATTACTCATTTTCACTACGACCACGTGGATATGGCATCGAGGCTTATCAAGGAACAAAAGGATAATTTCGAAATAAAGATGTTTGCCTACAACTCCTACCGAGGGTATGAAGAAATCGACCCCGGGTCGCGTGACGGCTCCGAGTGGGAGGAGGCTATGGACTGCTACCCCGATGCCGAGCGCCATATTCTTAAAAGCGGCGAGGTTTTGAACTTTTCGGGAGTTAAGGTAGACGTTCTTATGGCGGAGGACTTCGGATATTATGCCGATCCTCCAAGCCAAAATCACATAAGCGCGGCTCTTATGATAACCTTTGATAACGGACGCAAATTTGCCGTTCTCGGCGACTGCGACACCGAAAGGCTTCATCATCTGACTGTGGAGGGCTCCTCGGTTTACCGTACCGCCAAAGAGCTGAAATGCGACGTTCTGCAGGTGCCGCATCACGGCCTGCCTCTCGGAACGAAGGAATTTATCGACAAAAATATGGAGCTATACAAGATAATGGATCCCGAGATATGCTTTTTCCCCGTAGACGAGGTGCGGTTTGCAACGGATAAAAAGTTCTTTGACAATCCGTTCTACTCGGACAACTACTATCTGCTTACCACAAGGCGCGACAAGTGCTTCCATAACAGTAAGACTACGGTCGTTGACGTAAGCGACCTATCTATCGTCAAATAGATACATATAAGGAGAAAATCAAAATGAAAAATCACAGAGGACTTAAAATTTTCGGTATCGTAGCGCTGTCGGTCGTGCTGTTTTTCGTTATCATAAACGTAATTCCGCCAAAGCATAACGTTGCTACCAACCCCTTCATCGTCGGTGAGGGAAACCTTCCGATGATAGCCGCGCACAGAGGCGGCGGCGAAAACAACCCCGAGAACACTATGCTTGCTTTCAGAGAGGCGGTAAACACCATCGGAGTTGACATTAT
>JAZOAA010000035.1:0-20548 GCA_045595265.1 Eubacteriales bacterium | reverse complement strand
ACAGTACTACATTGCGTTCTTTTTAGGTTGTGCATTTTTTTCAATAATTGCATTTGGGATATTTTACGTTATTTCTGAAAATTGGTTATATTTAGATGATGAAATCAGCAGAGCTATAGGCGTCTATATTTTTTATTTGGGGTTGATAACTTACAGTGCATTAGATCTTGATTCTATGGAATATAGAAATATCTACAAAACAGTAATTTTTGCGCTGATCCCGTTGCTGATTATGTTGGTTTTCTATCCATTCAGAATTTTTGGATTTATAGCCGGTCGTTCAAGGAATAAGAATAGAAGGATATATAAACAATATTATGATTTCCTTGATATAAATCAAGATAAAATGAATGAAAGAAAGAATATAGCATTAACCGAAAAAATAAATGAAAAGAAGAAAAAATATTATATAGAATACAGCAGATATTCGAATCTAGAGGAAATTTATTTGTCAGTATTAAATAAATACGAAATTTGGTCTAAAAATCATACACTGATTTCTCAGCAGGAGCTTTCCGTGACAAAACCGTCATTGTCATTTTCACTTATAGCCTCTAAAAAAGAAAGAAAAATGCCATTAAAGTGTACTAAATGTGGTTGTCCTTATGTGTTGGGGAAAGAAAAAGACGAATATCGAAAATTTTCTAGATTTGAAACGGAGTATAATAGTAGCGGAGGTTATTATGAGACGGAAGAAGAAAAATATGATATTAACGTTGATGGAGAAAAGGTTGGTACTGCTACCAGAAGCAACAGATATTATGTTCCGAGTTCTACGGAAAGTGTAACGTACGAAGTGTATGATAGGTATGTTACAACCAGTTATATGTGTACTTTTTGTGGCAATTCGTGGCTGGAAACGCATGCAACAGGAGAGCATCGGCAAAAGAAACATTAAAGGTAGTCTTTTAAGAATTAGAAAAAACATAAACTGGTCGTTGTTGTGTTTGTAGATAAAAAAGGCGAGTCCAAAATCGGACTCGCCTTAAAACATTTATCTGCTATGAAGTTTTTGCCAAGCTTTTTTCAAAAAGCGGAAAATACCTTACGCAAGCTTCTCAATTGCCTTATCAATCCTCTTAAGAGCTTCTTCCTTACCGATAACCTCCATTATCTCCGTAGCACCGCCCGGAGTTGCCGCCATACCGGAAACCGCGATACGTACGCACCACATGAGTGTACCGGTTTTTATAGCCAGCTTCTCCGCGATAGGCATAAGGGCAACGAAGAGAGAATCGTTATCAAAGTTGTCTACACCTACAAGGATTTCCTTCGCCTCGCCGAGAACAGTCTTTACAATCTCAAAGTCTGCAATCTTATTTTTCTTGTTTAAGAACAGCTCCTTTTCATATTCGGGAAGATTTAAGAAGAAGTCCTTTTTTTCGTCAATCTCCGAGAGCTTTGAAATTCTGGTTTTTAAGAGTGAAAGCATTTTCTGCCTGTTAATATTTGCGGGAATTTCAACTTTTATAAACTTTTCGACAGCCGCAGCAAAGTCCTCGTCAGTCATCTTATGAATGTACTCCCCGTTGAACCAAAGAAGCTTTTCAAAGTCAAAAACAGAAGGCGATTTTGAAACACCGTCGATGGTAAATGCCGCCTCAAGCTCGGGGAGCGTAAAGAACTCGGTCTCGGAATTTTTAGGACACCAGCCAAGAAGCGCGATGTAGTTTAACACCGCCTCGGGAAGATATCCGTCTGCGACAAGGTCCTGGAACGAAACCGCACCGTGACGCTTTGAGAGCTTTGAAATATTGCCCTCTGCGTCCTTACCCATCAGCAAGGGCAGATGCACGTAGGTGGGTCTTTCCCAGCCGAAAGCATCGTAAAGAAGCACGTACTTTGGGGTAGATGTAAGATACTCAGAGCCGCGTACGACGTGTGTAACACCCATTAGGTGGTCGTCGACAACGTGGCAGAAATTATAGGTAGGATAGCCGTCAGCCTTCATAAGAATCTGGTCCTGAAGCTCCTCGTTGTTCATCGAAATATCGCCGAACACCTCGTCGTGATAGCTCGTAACACCATCGAGAGGCATCTTCTGTCTGATAACGAAGGGAAGTCCTGCCTTAAGATTTTCTTCAACCTCTTCTTTTGAGAGATTTCTGCAATGGCGGTCATATCCGCCGACAGCGTCCTCCTCGTGCAGAGCCTCAAGGCGCTCCTTAGTGCAGAAGCAGTAGTATGCGTAGCCAAGGTCGACAAGCTTTTTCGCATACTCCATGTATATTTCCTTACGCTCTGACTGAACGTAAGGGCCGTGCTCACCGCCAACGTCGGGACCCTCGTCATATTTAAGACCTGTTATAGAAAGCGTGGACTTAATAACGTCGGTAGCTCCCTCAACGAGTCTTTCTCTGTCGGTGTCCTCTATTCTTAATATAAATTTACCGCCGTCATGCTTTGATATAAGATAAGAGTATAGCGCCGTTCTGAGATTTCCTATATGCATATATCCAGTAGGACTGGGAGCAAATCTTGTGACTATCATTTTAAGATATAATTCCTTTCAAAAATTATAAACTTGAGTTTTCTTTAGTATTTTAACATAAAATTCATAGTTAGTCAACCTAATTATGTAAAAATATTTGACATTACGTGATAAAATATGATAGAATTATATTAACGTAAATTACAAGGAGAGCGTGATGTTCAAATCATCGTTTGCAAAGCATATTACCGCTTTTGTGGTTATAATATTTTTGAGCTTTATGATACTTGCCGGTATAATCGGAACGATAACCCGCCAGTATTCTGCCGAAACAATGTATGAAAAGCTTGATCTCACCTCTGAGATAGTTGTTGAATATATCGAGGATGAGGCGATAGAGTCGGTAGAGAACGCAATAAAAATGGGAAACGTACCCAAGATTGTAAAAACGATAGTTGAGTTTGATTCTCTTTATAATGTAATGATTCTCGATCCCGAAGGGGAAATAATGCTCACTACTCTCGGCGGTGAGGTAGAGGTGGGGCGCGGGCTCGGCTCTGTTGATTTTTCTCTCTTCAATGAAACGAAAAGCATCGACGGTGTCGAATATTCGGTTCATAACGGAAAGCTTGGCGGGCTTGTTGCCGACAGCAGTGTCGCTTATATGCGCGAGATAGTTATAAACGATTCCGTGGCAGCTCATATTGTAACGCTGGCTTCAACGGCGAAGAACGACGCGCTTGTAAACGTTATCGGCGGTACTATCATAAACAGTTCTGTATGGGTAATGCTTGCTGCCGTAATCGCGGTTTATTTCATAACAGAGCGTATCATTAACCCGCTTCGCGTGATGACCTCGGCAGCGAAAGAAATGTCAAAGGGAAACTTCTCAACCAGAATTCCCGTATATGGAAAGGACGAGGTTTCCGAGCTGTCCAAGGCGTTTAACGATATGGCAGAATCGCTTGACAGCCTTGAAAAAATGAGAAATTCATTCCTGGCCAACGTCTCTCACGATTTGCGTACACCCATGACCACGATATCCGGATTTATTGATGGTATCACCTCGGGAGCAATCCCCCCCGAAAAGCACGAATATTATCTTGGAATAATTTCCGAAGAGGTACACAGACTCTCGCGTCTTGTAGGTCAGCTTCTTGATATTTCGCGACTTGAGTCGGGCGAGCGCAAGTTTAATATGACGGAATTTGATATTGCCGAGATGGCGCGCATAGTGCTTATTTCATTTGAGCAGAGAATAGAGGAAAAGCATCTTGACGTCGAGTTCGATTCCGATGATGATATGCTTGTTCTTGCAGACAGAGATTCTATACATCAGGTTATTTATAACCTCTGTCATAACGCTATCAAATTTGCAAATGACGGCGGCCGCTTCAGCATAAAAATTTCGCGCGTTCAGGATAAAAAAATAAAGGTTTCCGTATTTGATGAGGGGCAGAGCATTCCCGATGAGGATAAAAAGCTCGTATTTGACAGGTTCTACAAAACGGATAAAAACCGCGGACTTGATAAAAGCGGCGTAGGCCTCGGCCTCTATATTTCGAAAACAATTATCGAGGCTCACGGAGAAAAAATCTGGGTTGAATCGGTTGAGGGCGAGAGCTGTGAGTTTATATTTACTCTAAAGGAAGCACCTGTACAAAATAAAGAAAAAGCGATCCAGAAGGGAAGGCGCCATGAGTAAAAGGGTGATACTCCACTGCGATTGTAACAGCTTTTTCGCCTCTGTTGAAACCGCTCTGAATCCCGAATACCGCGGTGTTCCTATGGCGGTGTGCGGAAGCGTTGAGGCTCGTCACGGGATAGTTTTGGCTAAGAATGAGCTTGCTAAAAAATACGGTATACAAACCGCGGAAACGGTATACTCGGCAAAGAAAAAATGCCCGAATCTCGTTATAGCAAAGCCTCACTACGATGAGTACGAGCGCTTTTCTAAAAGAGTAAATGAAATATACGCCCGTTATACTGACGTAATAGAGCCGTTCGGAATAGATGAGAGCTGGCTCGACGTGACAGCAAGTCAGCGTTTTTTCGGCACGGGTGAGCAGATAGCGGAAAAAATACGCATGCAGGTAAAGGAAGAAATCGGCATAACCGTTTCAATCGGCGTGTCGTTTAACAAGGTGTTTGCAAAGCTTGGCAGCGACTATAAAAAACCGGATGCCATAACCGTAATCAGTGAAGAAAATTTTAAGGAAATAGTCTATCCGCTCCCCACCGGAGCTTTGCTTTTCGTTGGAAAAAAGACGGAGCAGGTGTTACGTTCCTTGGGTGCTGAAACTATCGGAGATATAGTTAAAATCGGAGAAGCAGGCTTAACAGGGGCGCTCGGAAAAATGGGCGAGATGCTTTATAAATATGCATCGGGAACAGACGACTCTCCCGTGAGCGCTGTGCGCGAGGAGGCAAAAAGCGTCGGCTCCGGCTTTACCTTTAATCACGATTTGATTGACGTCGAGGACTGTCGCGCAGGTATAGAATACTTGGCTGACGATATCGCAACGAGGTTGAGGCGTATGGGAATGATTTGCAGTACTGTTTCGTTATCTATAAAGGACGATAAGCTGAACGTCATACAAAGACAGCGTCCGCAAGTCCCTCCGACAGACACGTCGCGTCTTATCGCAAGCACCGCCTACGATATACTTCTCTCGGAGTGGCGTGAGGATAAACCGATAAGAATGCTTACCGTCACGGCACAAAATCTGATAGCCACGGCAGGTCGTGCCGAGCAGATTTCCTTCTTCGATACAGAGGAAGTGGAAGAAAATCAAAAAAGCAAAATAAAAGAAGAAACGATGGATAAAATACGCCAGAAATACGGAGCATCCTCTATTCTGCAAGGCTCAATAATAAGCTCCGATATAGGAGTCTATAAACCTAAATATAAATAAGGTAGATTTCTTAACGTCAAAAGGGTGGGTGTAAAAGCCTACCCTTTTTTATCTTAAAAAAACTAATGATTAACAAAACGAAAACATTTCACAAAAAAATCAAAAACATACCCCTGATATAATAAGCTCACAAAACAAAAAAACAAATGTAGAGAGGAAATTAATTATGAACAAGAACGATCAGCAGTTTATAGCGCAGAAGATCCGCGCGCAGTATATGGAAAAGGAGTCCACCGAGCTTGATGAGCTTCGCGAGCTTGACGCGAAGGTAAAGCGCCCCGCAAACGTGTTTGCATACGTATTCGGTAGCCTTTCCGCTATCATCATGGGCGCAGGTATGAGCCTTGTAATGACCGATATCGGCGCTGCTATCGGTATGGAGAACGCTATGGTTCCCGGTATCGTAATCGGAGTTATCGGAATGATTATGGCACTTGCCAATTACCCGATTTATAACGGTATTTTAGACAGCCGCAAGAAAAAGTACAGCTCTGAAATTCTCGCCCTCAGCGAAAAAATAATGAATAAGTAAAATATAAAAGTAGGCGAGGTGCAAAGCGCGTCTCGCTTTCTCGGTTAATTAAGGAGAAAAAATGAACGCTATTGAAATTAAAAATCTTTCAAAGAGCTTTCGCGGAATGTATGCGGTTGATCACCTGAACATGACCGTTCCGCAAGGCGCTATTTACGGTTTTATCGGCGAGAACGGCTCGGGAAAATCAACAACGATGAAGCTTATCTGCGGCCATCTCGTTGCCGACGGAGGAGAGATCAAGCTTTTTGATAGGGATTACACAGATTCCGGTGTGCGTGTAAGAGTTGGCGCGCTTATTGAAAATGCCGGCTGTTTTCCCGGCTCAAGCGTATACCAGAACCTTATGATGCAATGCATCAATCTCGGGATAGAGAATGCCGACGAGCAAATCCGTCGCGTGCTTGAAATCGTGCGCATGGAGGATAATGCCAATCTGAAATTTAAGAGCTGCTCGCTTGGTATGAAGCAGCGTATAGGCATTGCAATGGCGCTGCTCGGAGATCCCACGCTTCTCATTCTTGACGAGCCTATCAATGGTCTTGATACTGACGGAATGAGAATAATGAGAGAAATTCTTGTAAATATTACTAAAAATTACGGCTGTACCGTACTTATCTCCTCTCACATTCTCGGTGAGCTTGAAAAGATAGCAACCCACTACGGAATTATTCGCCAAGGCCATATGATCATGGAGATTTCCGCTGCGGAAATGGACTCCAGGGCGCAGGTGTTCGCTTCACTTAAATGTGCTGATATGCAGGGAGCGAAAGAGGTTCTATGCAAGAGGTACGCCGACGTCCTCGAGGAAGACGGATGTATCCGCATCTATGACGTTGACGATACCGCATCTATCGTAGATTACTTAATGAAAAACGGTCATGTGATAAGCGAAATTTCGAGAAACAAAATAGGTCTTGAGGAATATTACGTCGAGCTTATGTCAAAGAAGGAGGCAGAATAAAATGACAAGCACAAAAGAAATAAAATTTGAGTCGCCTACCTTTGCCCGTCGTATTAAAGGTATGCTTGGCGTGGACTTCTACCGTCTCTTCCACACACCTCTCTTTTACATCTTTTTAGGTATTGCAGCCATCATTCCGGCAATGGTATCAGCGATGACAATGATGCCCGACCAAAGCGGCAACACCATGGAGCCTCTCTATTCTAACGTATGGCAGATTATAGCCGCATCAAAGTCGTTGTACGTCATCGAAACAATTGCCGACTATGCCAATATGAATATGGTATTTATCTTCGGCGGCATTATGGTCTCTATCTTTATCGGCAACGATTATAGAAGCGGATACGTAAAGCAGCTCTTTACCACTCATGCAAAGAAGCAGGACTATATGATCTCAAAGAGTCTTGTCTGTGCCTTCGCCATTGTATGTATGTGCGTTAGTTATTTCATAGGCGGTACCGTTGCGGGTTTGTTAGTGGGATATGAAACCGACGTAAACGTAGGATCGCTCGTTATCGCTATCCTTGGAAAGATCGTTATGTCAGTCGGCTGGGCGAGTCTGTATACCTTCTTAAACGTTATATTCAGAAAGTATTTCGGTGTTTCCATCGCATCATCATTCTTCTTCGGAACGGGTATTTTAATTATCGGTGCAGCCGCAATAGTTGAAAATCTATCAATTCCTGCGGCATTTCTTAACGTTTTTCTTTACGGTGCATCGGTAAATGCCAATCTTTCAAGTGATATCTTCTCGCTTATCATTTGTATAGTCGTGTCGGTTGCTTGGGCGGTAATTTATAACGTTTTAGGTACGCGCCTTCTTAACAAGTGCGACGTATATTAAAAAGGGGGCGAAAAAATGAACGCAGTTGAAATAAAGAATTTATCCAAGAACTTCGGTCCGAAGCAGGCTGTATGCGGACTTGATATGACAGTTCCGATGGGTGCGATTTATGGCTTTATCGGTGAGAACGGTTCGGGAAAGTCCACCACTGAAAAAATGATATGCGGTCTTATTCCCACAAGCGGCGGTTCAATTAAGCTCTACGGTAGGGATTATACCGACGAGTCGGTAAGAGCGTCACTCGGTGTTCTTATTGAAGCTCCCGGCTGCTTTCCCGGACTTACCGTCTGGGATAATATGATGCTCCAAGCGGCAAATCTATCGATTCCAAATGCCGAGAGGGAGGTTGTCAAGGTTCTTAAAACCGTTCGTATGGAAGGCGCAGCTAATAACAAATATAAAAACTGCTCCCTTGGTATGAAGCAGAGGGTAGGCATTGCCATGGCTCTGCTTGGAAACCCAACTCTCCTCGTCCTAGACGAGCCTCTTAACGGTCTCGATGCCGACGGTATGCGCATTATGCGTGAAGTGTTTCTCGACGTTGTAAGCGACGGCGAGCGCAGCATAATTGTGTCCTCGCACCTTCTCGGAGAACTTCAGAAGGTTGCAACCCATTACGGTATTATCCGCCACGGCAAGATGATAGTTGAAATGACTGCCGATGAGCTTGACGCAAGCTGCCGTACTTACGTAGCGCTCAGAAGCGGGGAAATGAACAGAACCAAAATGCTTCTCGGTTGTAATTATTCCCGTGTGGAAGAAGATGAAGCAGGGTACATTCGCGTATACGATATTGCAACTCCGGAAGAGATAGTATCCTATCTTTACGAAAACGGAATTTGTGTCACTGAAATAAAGACTGATAAAATAGGTCTTGAAGAATATTACATCGACCTTATGGGAGGAGGCAGATAAGAATGGAAAACGCTCTTAAATTTGAAAAGGTCACCCTTTCGGCACGTGTAAAAAGCATGCTTCGGGTAGATTTCAGAAAAATGTTCAAATCAAAGCTCTTTTACATTTTGATAGCCTGCGCCCTTGTAATACCGATACTTATGACAGTTATGATGGCGATGATGGATGGCGCGGTTTCCACTAATCCGCAAACAGGTGCGCAAACAATAATGCAAGGTCCTGAAAACACGTGGCAGAATATCGGCACTCTTCCGGGAGGCGCCCTTGGCGGCGACGAAATATTCATGATGTGCAATATCAATATGATGTTTATGGCAGTTGCCGTGTTCGTTTGTCTCTTTATATCAGACGATTTCAGAAGCGGATATGCAAAAAATCTCTTCGCCGTACGCGCAAGGAAGGGCGATTACGTCATCTCAAAAACGCTTGCAAGCTTCGTCTGCGGCGCTCTTATGCTGATTTCATATTTTCTCGGTTCGCTGCTCGGCGGTGCTATTGCAGGACTTTCGTTTGACCTTCGCGGACTGAATGTCGCAAATATCGCCATGTGCATACTTGCAAAGATATTTTTGATGCCCGTGTTCGTATCTATTTTCACGATCATCAGCGTTGCGGCAAAGCAGAAGGCATGGCTCTCTATCTGTGGCTCGCTCGTCGGAGGAATGCTTCTCTTTATGATGGTTTCGATTATCACACCGCTCAGCTCAACCTTGATTAACGTTGCATTATGTCTTGCGGGCGGATTGATTTTTGCTGTCGGGCTTGGTGCTCTTAGCTGTGTGATACTTAAAAAGACGGCATTGGTATAAATACGAATACAAGGTAACGCAAAAAAAAGCGATTGCCTTGTATTTTTTCAAAAAAATCCAAAACGCAAACAAAATCTTAACATTTATATGTTAAAATAGAAGCGTAAAAGCAAAAATGCGCCCTTGGAGGATAAAATATGTTCAAAATTTTGGTTGTGGAGGACGACAGAGACCTTAACCGAAGCGTTTGTTCTTTTTTGAATAACTCGGGATACGAAGCGGTCGGCTGCCTTGATGCAGAGAGTGCATATGACGAAATGTATAAGACCACCTTTGATCTTATCGTGTCGGATATCATGATGCCTAAAATTGACGGCTTCGAGTTTGCAAAGACCGTTCGCTCGCTCAATAACGACATTCCGATTCTTTTTATGACCGCCCGTGATGATTTTGCATCTAAGCAGAGGGGATATCGTATCGGTATCGACGATTATATGATAAAGCCCATCGACCTCGACGAGCTTTTCCTAAGAATCGGCGCGCTTCTCCGACGTTCAAAAATTGCATCAAGCCGTCGGATTGAGGTCGGTAACTTCGTAATGGATGCGGATGAGAGAAGCGCAACTCTTGACGGTGAGGAAATTTCCCTTACGGCAAGAGAATTCGACCTTCTCTATAAGCTTCTCTCCTACCCAAAAAAGACCTTTACACGCACGCAGCTTATGGACGAATTTTGGGACGTAGATACGCAGACGAGCACGAGAACGGTTGACGTATATATGACAAAGCTGCGCTCGAAGCTCTCGGAGTGTGACTCGTTCGAAATTCAGACCGTTCACGGCCTTGGATATAAGGCGGTGATTAAATGAAAAGGGAAAGATTAAACGGAAAAATATTAAGCACGTTCACAAGCTTTTTTGTTTTCTTCCTTCTTGCCGCTTTTGTAACGACCTGCTGTATTATGCTCTTTATTTCAGCCCTGCAGGATTCGGTTGGCAGAGAGTTTACCGAGAGTGAGATAGCACTCGCTGCAAAAATCACTATGGTAAACGTGGTATTGCTAAGTGTTGTTATGGCTATCATCGACTATCTTCGCCGCAAATTTACCGTGGAGCGTCCGGTGAAGAGAATTACCGATGCAACAACGAAAATGATTGACGGAAATTTCGGTGTTCGCATTGAGCCGATTGCAAAATTCGGCACAGACGATAGCTTCAACGAGATAATCGACTGTATTAATAAAATGGCAGAGGAGCTTTCGAGTGTCGAGATGCTACGCACAGACTTTATAGCAAACGTATCTCATGAAATGAAAACGCCTCTTGCCGTGATTCAGAATTACGGAACGCTTTTGCAAGCTCCCGATTTACCCCGGGAGAAGAGGATTGAGTATGCGGGAGCAATCACCGATGCTTCTCGCCGTCTTGCCGACATGATGACGAATATTTTGAAGCTCAACCGTCTTGAAAATCAAACCATTTTCCCAAGCCTTACCACCTTTGACCTCGGTGAGCAGCTTTGCGAAAGCCTCTTGCAGTATGAAGCCGCGTGGGAAAGAAAGAATATCGAAATCGAAACCGATATAGCAGAAGGGGTAATGGTTTGCGCCGATTCAGAGCTTCTTTCGCTCGTGTGGAACAATCTTTTCTCCAATGCCTTTAAGTTTACCGAAGCCGGGGGGAAGGTTACGCTTACGCTCACGCAAGACCCGGAATACGCTACGGTAAAAATAGCGGACACGGGCTGCGGAATGACCCGCGAGGTTGGTGAACACATTTTTGAAAAGTTTTATCAGGGCGACACCTCACGCGCAACTGCGGGAAACGGACTTGGTTTAGCACTCGTCAAGCGTGTTGTTGACATTATGCAGTGCGAGATAGGTGTGGAGAGTGCCCTTGGAGTTGGCACCGCGTTTACTGTTAAAATAAGGAAATAATATGAAAAAATTCTTTTATAATTTAATTTTTCCTCCCGCTTGGATAGTTGCAATATTTACTCTTATGTGTGTTGCGGGAATGACTCTTGTAGCGATTAATGGGTTTGCTTTTCATCCCGTGTATTATGCAATATACGCCATATCGTTTTATGCTGTATGTATTTTAACGGCGTTTTTAATTAAAAACGGAGCAACTGTTTTCAGAACGGCAAAGAAAAAAATATATAAAACACAATACGGTAACAGATATATGACGGATATCGAGTTTAAGACCAGAGTTACTCTCTATTTATCCCTTATCATAAATCTCGGCAACGTTGCGCTTAATGTAGTATATGGATTTGTATATAATACGAGATGGTTCTTTCTGCTCGCGATTTATTACGCGACACTCACGGTTATGCGCTTTTCTCTCGCGGTTTATACAAGGAAATATTCGCTAGGCGCGAATATGCTTGGTGAGTGGCAAAGAGCAAGAGTGTGCGCGGCTGTACTGACCTTGATAAATCTTTCGCTGACAGGCGTTGTTCTTATGATGATGTATCAAAACAGGGGCTTCGTATATGCCGGAATGCTTATATACGTAATGGCTGCCTATTCCTTCTATCATATAACCGTAGCGATAATAGACGTTATAAAGTACAGAAAATATAAAAGTCCTATCATTGATTCGATAAAAGGCGTTAAGTTTGCCGCGGCGCTTGTTTCAATGCTATCGCTGGAAACTGCTATGTTAACTGCATTTGGCATGGATATGCCTATTGAAGAAAAAAGAATTTTTATTGCAGCTACGGGCGCAGGCATAAGCTTAATTGTTATTGGACTTTCAAGCTATATGATAGTAAAATCAACAAACGAAATAAATAAATTAAGGGAAAACAAATAATGACAGAGAATAATAAATTTGAATACACCTACTCCGCAAAGGAGCAGGCAGAGCTTAAGCGCATTCGAGAAAAATACACTCCCACAACCGAAACCGAGGATAAAATGGAACGTCTGCGTAGACTTGATGCAAGCGTAACGAATACCGCCATGGCGGTTGCTATCGCCTTCGGTGTAGTAGGCACACTTATTCTCGGCTTAGGAATGAGTCTTATTATGACGAAGATTTCTGAATTTTTAGGCCTGAGCGGAAGTATGGCGATGGTGGTAGGCATCGTTATCGGTATTGTCGGCGGCATTCTCGCAAGTCTTGCATATCCTATCTATAACGCTATCGTAAAGGCGAAGCGAAAGAAGCTTGCCCCCGAGATTATTCGTCTTACCGACGAACTGATAAAGTAAAAATGCAGCCGCACCGAATGGCGCAACTGCATCTTTGGCGCAGAGGGAGGGATTCGAACCCTCGTGTGCGTTAGCACAAACTGATTTCGAGTAATTAACCGTTAAGTCCCTATTCGTCCCCCGTCGTCACTATTTATATGAAATAAGCGACATATAAACAGCACTTTTCTGAAAATCTTCTTGAAAACTGATAGAAAACTGTCAGAAATCCAACTCGATGAAGTCAAAAAAGTTTCTCGGTATCTCCGTCGGTAAAAAAATATGGAGAAACAAAATGGAAAACGAAAATAAAAGACAAGACCTCGAATGGCTCCTCCGAGGATGCCCCGACGTGCTCTCACCGATACAAGCAGCGAGATGGTCACACAAAAGCAAAAACACAATATACGCACTCATAAAAAGCGGTGAGCTTAGAACCTTTATATACAGAGGAACGCACCTTATATCAAAGCTTGATTTGATAGAGTACCTTCTCCTCCACGCTGACGATAAAGGCGGTAAAAGATTCCGCATCGGAGGCAATGATGATAACGGTTAACGAAATTAGAGAAAACTACCCCGAAAGCATCAGCTCCGAGCAGCTACGAATCATACTCGGCATAAGCAAACGCAAGTGCTCTTGGATGCTCAGGAATGGTGTAATACCCTGTAAGGACACCAACAAGAAAACCAGACGGTACACGATAGAAATTACCGATGTTATTCACTATGTGAATACAGTCAGCGAAAACCCTAAATTTTATTATATCCCTCCCATATTTTCCGCTTGTAAAAAGAAGCTTCCGACAGATGAAATAAGGTATCCCAAAGAGGTTCGAGAAGCATTCTCCGAATGGCTGACAAAACGGTGGTGCAATCGAAAAGACACATTCTCCCCAAAAGAACTTGAAAAGCTTCTCGGATACGAGCAGAACTCAGTCAGACGGTGGCTGAACCGAGGACACCTCAAATGCGTAAAAGCACAAGGCGAGGAAATAATCGCAAAGGAATGGCTGATAGCTTTCCTCGCAAACTACGGATTCAAAATCGCAAAGAAGAGCCAAAAGCATCAAGAATTACTTAACGAATACTTCGCATAACATGAAAGGCTGGGCAAAAGCTCAGCCTATTCTTATATCACCACAGTAATACTAACTATGCGTAAAATTGATAAAATTACAAAATAATTTGGAGAACGCCAAATTTATTGGTTGACAAAGCATGGTTTTTGTGATAAAATAAGAAAAAAGATTATTTGGAGGTAAATATGGCAGTTACCTATAAAAAGCTTTGGAAGCTCCTCATTGATAAGGATATGAAAAAAAAGGAGCTTGCATCACTTGCCGGAATCAATCCTACTACAATCAGCAAGATGAGTCGAGGTGAAAACGTTAACGTTGATGTGCTTGGCAAAATATGCGCAGTTCTCGATTGTAAGCTCGATGATATAATGGATTTTATTCCCGATGCACCCGTAGTAAATAACAATGCTCCTACAAAGGACTCATATGAAATACTTTCGGGAGATACTCTTGTCGCAACCTGGAATGATAAAAATTTGACTGTTCACAACGAATCTCTTCTCCCGTTATATCTTAGAAAATATCGTGATGCTGACTCCTGGCTTGAAACGAGAGCAATTGACAGCCACAGAGCTAACTCAAGGCTCTTGAAAAAGGCACTTCGCCTTGAAAACAAGGACGATATTTCCACCGTTATTCACGTAAATGCGGCGACCATTACCGATAACTATTGGATAAGACCGATAAGCTCGACGCTTACCTATGCTGACGTAAAATTCGATAACGACTATTTTGCTAGCCTTGCCCTCAAGGGAAACTACGACAGCTTCAACAAAGCAGCTTCGAGCGGACGCACTCGTTCTCCCGAACTTACGAACGTTGGTAGCTTTGAAAAATGCTGGAAGCTCAAGGACGGCAAATGGTGGATGCACAAGAAAGCAACTCTCCCCGAAATGTTCTCCGAGCTGTTCGTTTACGAGCTTGGAACAGCACTCGGAATGAATATGGCGAGATATGAAAAAGGCACAGGATGTATTAAGAGCCTTGACTTCACCTCGCAAGGTTCCGTGAACTTCGAGCCTGCATCGGCATTTATGGGAGATAATGAGGACTACCTTGATGTTATCGATGCGCTTGAAGGAATATGCCCCGAAGCAATACCCGACTATATAAAGCTCATATTTATGGATACAATTTGCGCCAACCCCGATAGACACACTAATAATTTCGGTCTTATGCGCGATGTAAAAAACGGAAAGCTCCTCGGGCTTGCACCGAACTACGATAATAATATGGCGCTTATTTCTCGCGGTTACCCGGCAAAACCGAACGCAAACGACCTTCTGATATCACTCTTCCGTGACGTGATGGATGCATACCCAGAATACAAGAAATATATCCCTACCGTTACCGAAGAAATAATCGATACGGTTACACAGAAAATAAATATGAAGGTAAAAGCAAAGGAAATAAAGAATCTCGTCCTTGCAAGATACAAGCTTGCTATGCAAAACTAACACTATGCGGTGGGCAGAAATGCTTGCCGCTTTTCCTTTTTCCCAATGACAAAAAGTACCGATTTGTTGAGCAAAAAGCACTGCTAAAATTCGCCTGTGTACAAGATTCGGAGGCGAGGTGCGATAAGGACCAACTACCCCAAAGAAAAGCGATTGTGTGCGGTTTTTGAGGCACGAATCCCCGCTTTGGTGCAAGATGAACGATAACTAAAAATAGATTTTTGAGAGACGAACAATAAAAACTCCGTCTCTCAATTTTTTTATTGTTCTTCCCTCTTTTTCTCCAAAATTCGCGTGAGAAATATGTTACATTATATACAATGGGGGTGAAACAATGTAATAAAGCGGAACATTTATAGACAAGGACAATATGCCTCCTCACGAGGAAATAAAATCTTGCTATGAGGAAAAGAGAAAAACAGAGAGCAGATAAAAAAAGAGAACGGAGAAAGAAAATGACAGATAATTTATACGAACAAGACGAAACAACCAAGCGCTGGCTTGACGAGGCAAGAGGAATTAAACGCTTCTATACTGTTGACGGCGAAACATTGATGAACAAGCAAATAAATCATAAAGAGCATATCGTATCCGACGTGCTTCCCGTAGGACTGACGCTCCTCGCAGGTGCTCCAAAGGCAGGAAAATCTTACTTTACCTTAAGCCTCTGTATAGCGGTTGCGAAGGGTGAAAGCATACTCGGATTTCCGACCAAGAAAGGCACGGTTCTTTACCTTTCATTCGAGGATACAGAAGACAGAATCCAAGCGCGTGCAATGCAACTGACAGACGAGATACCGTCGAACTTTCACTTTACAAACCAGGTCTTTAAAATTGACGAAGGACTGATTGGTGCGCTCGAAGATTTCATTTCAAGCCATACGGATACGGTGCTCATTGCAATAGATACGCTGAACTATATTCGCCCGGAGAGCAAGACCTCTAACCTCTATGAAAAAGACTATAACGACCTTATTCCTCTACATAAATTCACCCAAGCTCATAACGTATCCTTGCTCATAGTTCACCACACAAGGAAGATGCAGGACGGCGACCAATACAATGCAGCTTCGGGATCTACCGCACTCGTAGGTGCGGTGGATAATTACTGGCTTTTGCTCCGCCCCAAAAGAACCGAGAGACTTGGTAAACTCTTCATTTCAGGGCGCGATGTGGTCGATAGAGAGATAGAACTTCAGCTTGATGATAACTGTGTTTGGCAGGTTAGTTACGGTACAAAATATAGTCCCGAGGAGCTTAATTTAACAGTTAAATCAACACAGCTATATCTATTCTTTCACACTAATATTATCACCGATGGAGAATATTCTTGTAGCGCTTCCGAACTCAGCGAATGCATAAAGGACAAGCTCGATATAGACATTCCTGCAAATATGATAAAGAAAAATTTAGTGCGGTATCATGAACAGCTTTCTAAGATAGGTTTGCGATTTGAAAGCGTGAGAACCAACGCGCAGAGGATACTAAAATTTACTCTCAATGACGAGGAAATTTTAATTATAGACGATGGCTCTTCCACCCCGGATAAAAAGCCAAAGATTTTCGTCAGTGACACCGTGACGGCTCATTGGATACCGGAAGAGATGGTGTCATATGAGGAAGCGGGTACAGCATAGTGACAACTAAACATGGTAACAAAACAGCTGTCACGCTGTCACAAAAATATAAAAGCAACGTCGATTTCTTATTAGTTATAAGAAAGATTCGCTACGCTTGCTCTGGGGCAAGCGTAGCGCTTGGACGTCCACCGAAATCGGTGGCATCCTCAATTGCGCTATTTATTTTCGGGCAGAAGCCCATACCCACTTTAATTACGAAGGAGATGACGATATGAGAACGCAGACCGAAACGGTAACAATCAGGCTAACTCCCGAGGAAAAGCTGATGCTTGAAGAGCTGAAGCAAAAGTCGAATTCACCCTCAATGCGGAGGTTTATTCTCGACATGTGCGTGACAGGTAAAGTAATCGTAAACTCGGATTTGAGAGAGGCAAACAAGGAGCTGCGATACCAAGGAAACAACCTAAACCAACTAACGAGACTTGCCCATCAAAGAGAGATAAGAATCGTGAATTTGGATGGACTTTTAGCCTCATATAAAAGGATAATTCTCGCCCTCGGAGGTGACGCTTTTGGCAACGGTAAATAACATATCTGAGAAGAAGCAGACACCGAGTGCACAGCGCGGAGTTATTGAATATTGCATCCAAGCTCATAAAACAGTGCTCGATGAAGAGACAGTATTTGTGACCGGAGTTAACTGCGTAACCGACCTTGCTCATGAGTCGTTTTTAGCGACACAGAAGATATTTGATCACTCCCCTGACGGCCCGAGATTTTATCATTACGTGCAAAGCTTCTCCCCATATGAAGACGTTTCTCCGGAGACGGTACATGAGATAGGACTCGAGCTTGCTAAGGCATTTGGCAACCGAGAGGTGCTCGTTGCAACCCATATCGACAGAGATCATTTGCACAATCATTTCGTCGTAAACTCATACGATCTGGACACTGGAACTAAGCTCCACGCAAACCTTGGTTTCCTCTGTGAGCTGCGAAATAGGAGTGATGAAATTTGCAAGGCACACGGTCTTTCAACTTTGGATCCATACACTCACAAAAGGAACTATGAGAACCTCGGTCAGAAGGAATACAGAGCCGCAATCAAGGGTGAAAGCTGGAAGATGCGCCTCTGCTTTGTCATCGACGAGTGCATGAAATTTGCCTCGAATAAAGATGAATTTATTGAGGCTATAAGGGCGCGAGGTTACGACGTCGTGTGGACGGGCGAAAGAAAATATATAACATATATTATCCCGACCGAAGAAGGCAAAAATCCGCGTCGTGTGAGGGATATAAAACTACACGAAAAAAAATATTTAAAGGAGAATATGGAAAATGAGTTCAGAATCAAGCAAGGCGAGGCTAAACGCTCTCAAGGCAATGAATGCACCGAGGGAAAACACGAGCACAGTAACAATTCCGAAAGAGGACTGGGACATGATAGTCAAAACTCTTCTGCGAATGGAGATGATAGAAGCCGAAATGCGAGAGGTGACGAAGGCATGCACAGCAGAGATGGTTCGCAAGGTGAGCGAGCACACGGAATGGACAACGAAAACGCTGAAGCGAATAAGCGAGACCACCGACAGACAAATCGAGAATCTGAGAGAAGAGGCTACTACGGCAATAAAAGACAGAATGGATCGCGACGAGAAAATGTGGTGGGTAAAACTCGTCCTACTGGCTCTTCCATTGATAATAGTGCTGCTCTACACCTTGTCGCGAGGCTTGGGTCTCACGCTGGGAATATAGTCGCTGACAGTGACGAAACTGAGGAAGAGCGTAAAATCCGAGAAGCCAATAACGCAGGTGCTGCTGTTGGATTGGCAGTCGCCGCAGGAATCAAAATTTTTACCGCATATAACAAAGAAGAAGCACTTCCCGAATATGAAGAAATAGACGAAGGAGAGGACGAGGACTCGCAAGGCTTCTGTCAGACTATGTGATGAAAAGACAAGTGAATATAAGAGTAAGAATCCCTATAGAGAAAGGTGATAATCTGCATATGGTAAAACGAAGTGTGTTTGCTTATTTTGAGAAAGAGCCGGACGTTATGACCGTGGCTGACATTGTAAAGATACTGCGTTGCAGTAAGAATACCATATATGAGTTATTAAAAGAAGGGCGCATCGAGAGTATAAAAATCGGAAGAAGAATTCTTATACCGAAGACAGCTTTAGTAGAATTTATAGTCAACGAAAACAATTATACGGTTCTTTCCCCCGAAAAACCAAAAAAGCTCTGGACTTTTAGAGAAATGTGTGGTAATGTTAGTGTAGCCGACGGACATACCAAGAGAAACACAAAAAATTAAACCAAAAGGAGGTTTAAAATGAAAAAGTTAACAGGCCATCTTGAAGAAAAGAATGGCAAATGGTATGCCGCAGTTAATCATTATACGACAGATGGCAAGCGCAAGGTCAAGTGGTATTCACTGGATTTGGAGTCAAGAAAAGGCTCTAAAACCGAAGCGAATCACAGACTGCGTGCTCTTCTCGAAAAACTGAATACGGGTAATACATACCTAACCGAAAATATGACTCACGCAGAGCGGGAAAGGCACAGAGTAGCAAATATGCTCGTGGAGGATTACCTTATCGAGTGGCTCGAATCTCACAGAGGAAACGTATCAAAAACCACATACGAGGGATACAAAACCTACATAGAATCGAAGATGATACCGTTCTTCAAAGAGATGCATATAAAGGTAAACGAAATCACGGGTGATGAGATAAACTCATTTTATACGAGTCTAAGGAAGATGGGTCTCAAGGGTACGTCAATGCAGAGGTATCACAGCGTACTGCACCTTGCCTTCAAAAGTGCTATGAAAAGAAAGATTATACCATCCAACCCCGTTGAACAAGCAGACAGACCTAAAGCCACGCAATTCATTGCAAACTTTTATAACGCCGAGGAAATAAAAGAGCTCCTCGAATGTGCGAAATCCGACGAGCTTTATCTAATAATTTTACTTGCGGTTTACTACGGTCTTAGGCGAAGCGAGGTTATAGGACTTAAGTGGTCAGCAATAGATTTCTATCAGAAGACAATAAGCATAAGGCACAAGGTTGTTGACGAGAAGAACGGCCCGGTAGGATACGACGTAATGAAGACGAAATCGTCGTATAGAACTCTGCCTCTTCTCCCATTTATCGAGGAAGCGCTGATTGCAAAGCGTGATGAGTGCCTCGAGATGCAAAGGGTTATGGGGAGGAGCTATAGGAGTGAGCACCGAGAGTATGTAAACGTTGATGCTCTCGGTAGACTCTACCGCCCGAACTACGTAACCGACCACTTCGGTGTGATACTCAGACAAAACAACCTACGACCTATACGCTTCCACGACCTGCGTCACTCATGTGCATCGCTCCTACTCGCCAACAAGATACCGATGAAGATGATCCAGGATTGGCTCGGTCACTCGGATATGGGTACTACCTCAAATATTTACAGCCACCTTGATGCCAACAGTAAGCTCGACAGTGCAAGGGCAATCGGTGTGGCTCTTGCAAGCGGAACATAAGAGAAAAAAATAAGGGTTCAATCTAATGAAAACCATTAAATTGAACCCTCTGGCGGAGGCGGAGAGATTCGAACTCTCGGGCCCGATTAAGGGCTTACCCGATTTCGAGTCGGGGCCGTTATGACCTCTTCGATACGCTTCCATAGCTTTTTTATTATAAGGCAGGCAAAGATCAAAAGTCAAGCAAATTGCGCTTCGGGAGGGGATTTAACAAAATTGCGCCCGCCCCTTGCGCGTTTGTTTTCCGCTGCCTATAATAATAGAAAGAGAAAATGGAAACGCATCATGGGGGAACTATGAAAAACAATCATCCGGCAATGCAGTATCGTCCGGGCGCGGGGGAGGATA
>JAZOAA010000034.1:0-15690 GCA_045595265.1 Eubacteriales bacterium | reverse complement strand
CTGCGTCTGCTACTGCATAAGCATCGGTATCAATAAGTCTTGCCTTATATGTAATATCGTGGATAAGCTTATCGCCCTTCTCAATGCATACTACGTTACCGTTGGATGCGGAAGTTGCATTGTTTACCATTTCAATGAGGGTTTTGGTTTTTCCGGAGCCTTTGCCACCGATGAATAATTTAATCATTTTGAAATCCTCCTGTTTTCTGAGATTATATCTCTTACATTTATTTTACACTAAAATACGAAAAAAAGCAATAGGTTTATATTAAATTTATTTAGGAAATATAACTTTTGTATAACTTTCACAATACGGAAACGAAATTATTTATCATAAATCCTTTTCTCAAGTATTGTTTTCTCGCTTTCATAGCCGGGTTTCCCAAGAAGAGCAAACATATTCTTCTTATACGCCTCAACACCGGGCTGATCGAACGGGTTAACGCCAAGAAGATAACCGGACATGGCGCAAGCAAACTCGAAGAAATAAATAAGATATCCGAGAGAAGCCGCACTTCTGTCAGCAACCTCAAGCATAAGATTGGGTACACCGCCGTCATTATGAGCAATGAGAGTTGCAAGCATGGCAGTCTTATTTACGTAATCAAGCTCCTTGCCGGAGATGAAGTTAAGTCCGTCAACGTTAGCGGGATCGTTAGGGATTTCAAATTTCGCGCCCGAATCCTTAACGTTTATAACGGTTTCAAACAGATTGCGGCGACCAGCCTGAATATACTGACCGAGAGAGTGAAGATCCGTTGAGAAAATTACAGAATTCGGGAAAATTCCCTTTCCGTCTTTACCCGAGCTTTCACCGTAAAGCTGCTTCCACCACTCGTTGAGCATAAGAAGATAAGGATCGTAACCAACGAGAATCTCGCTTGTCATTCCCTTCCTATACAGTATATTTCTCATAACGGCATATTTAAGCGCATCGTTGCTGTCAATATCATCCGATTTGAACGCGCTCATGGCATCGCGAGCACCGCACATAAGTGCATCAATATCAATGCCGGCAACAGCTATCGGGAGAAGTCCAACCGCAGTGAGAACGGAATATCTTCCGCCTACATCATCGGGAACTACAAACGTTTCATATCCCGCCTCGTCGGAAAACTTCTTAAGCGTTCCGCGCGACTTATCCGTAGTTACGAAAATTCTCTCCCTAGCACCCTCTTCACCATACTTTTCAACAAGTAATGATTTGAACACTCTGAACGCAATAGCAGGCTCGGTGGTAGTTCCCGATTTTGAAATTACATTAACCGCTATACGCTTTCCTTCGCAAATAGAGAGAAGCTCTGTAAGAGCCGTTGTGGAAATGTTATTACCCGCGAAATATATATCGGGAGTTTCTTTTTTCAAATTATTATAGAGAGGGCTCTTTACAAATTCGATTACGGCTCTTGCGCCAAGATATGAACCGCCTATACCGATAACTATAAGTATATCCGCATTTTTCTTTATCTTTTCAGCTGCGGCTTTTATGCGAGCGAATTCCTCTTTATCGTAGTTCTCGGGTAAATCTACCCAACCGATAAAGTCGTTTCCCTGTCCTTCACCGCTCATGAGCATATTATGTGCAACCTTGGCAAAAGGTCTCATATACTCTATCTCATGATTGGAAACAAAGCCTTCGGAAAATTTACAGTTTAATTTTACACTCATTTTTATTACCTCGCTTTTATTTATTCTATATAAATTATACATCATTTGTCTTGCTATTTCAAGTGGCGAAACAAAAAAACTTTATTACTCGATAATTATTTTCAGCATACGCACGAAAACATCCCAAAACGTTATACGTTCAACCGATTCGGCAGCATATATATCTGAATAACCCAGCTGCTCACCGCGTAATTTGTACGTAATGCGTCCAATAATATCGCCTTCCGAAATCGGAGCGTAAAGCTTCTCCGGAATATCATAAACCAGCTCTACCGATGATATATCACCTTTTGAAACCACGGTACTAAACGGCGTGGAATGTGCTGTTACAAAATCCTTCGTTCCGCACAGCACGGGAACGCTTTCAACGTAGGTGGAATTGTTTTCGTAAAGGGCGAAATTAGAAAAACCGAAGTCTAGTAGCTCCCTTGCAACCTTATTACGTGAATCTCGCGTTTCAGCACCCAAAATAACGGCTATCAGCTGCATATTTCCGCGCTTCGCACTCGCTGATACACAATACCCCGCCTTGTCGGTCGAACCGGTCTTCAATCCGTTACAGCCGTCATAATATCTGACAAGGCGATTTGTGTTTGTAAGAGTAAATTCACCGTTTCTTATGGTGTCCTGCCAAATTGAGCTATACTCCAAAATAATGCTATGCTTAATCAGCTCTCGGGATATTTTACCTATATCCGCAGCACAGCTGAAATGACTTGTAACAGTATCATCAAGTCCTGTCACGTTTTCAAAGGAAGTGTTTTTGAGTCCAAGCTCCCCCGCTCTCTTGTTCATAGATTTTACAAATGACTGCTCCGAGCCTGACGTAAGCTCGGCAAGAGCAACCGCTGCATCGTTTGCACTCGCTATAACGGTGCTTTTAATAAGGTCCCTTACGCTGATACGCTCGCCTTCCTCCAAAAACACCTGGCTGCCGCCCATCGACGCCGCATGCGAGCTTACAAAAACTATCGTATCAAGATCAAATTTGCCGGAAGCCAGCGCTTCAGCTACGAGAAGCAGAGTCATGACCTTTGTTACCGAGGCTATTGGTGCGGGGGTGAATTCGTTATACGCATAAAGAACCTTACCGCTTGAAGCCTCTATAAGATAAGCCGAACGAACCTTTTCTTCAAGTTGAAATTCATCGACAGATGTAAATTCTGCCTTGCTTTTTTTGCTATTTTTAGCAAAAGTTAAAACAGATGTGCAAGAAATCGCAATTGAAAGCGCCATAAAGCATGCGATAATTTTTTTCATTTATTATCCTCCTATATGATTTTATTTAATCATATTAAGAAGATACTAAAGTTATTCTAGGATTGAAAATATTCTTTATCAAGTATTGAGTAAATCTTGACGTCAACAAAGCGACCTTTGACGAACATCGCTTCCCTCATTTTACCCTCGTATGACATACCGCATTTTTCTAGAACCGAGGACGATCGCTCGTTTTCTGCCATGCATTCACCCTCAATCCTGTGTAACCCAAGAGTCTCAAATCCGAATTTTATAACAGCACGCGCAGCCTCGGCGGCTATACCCATGCCCCATTTATCTGCGCGTAAAACAAATCCGACCTCTCCTAAATTTTCTTGCGGGACGAGTCTTGTAAAGCCTACCGTTCCGATCATTTCACCTTCGTACTCTATTCCCCAATCGTAAAACTCTGCCCTCTTATATTTTTTCTCAATAAAACCAAGATATTTTCTTGTGAAATCTAAAGAGGGATGCTTATTCCACAAAAGATATTTAGTAACCTCGTCACTTGATGCGTATTTATATACGTCAAAAAGATCATTTTTACCAATTTTTCTTAGCTTCAGGCGCTCTGTATAAATAACGGGTGGTTCTATAAATATTTTTAAGTCTTCTCTTCGCATTGCAAATCACCGCTTTTTTATTATAGATATAAAAATTATAGCAAATTTTCCCCTCATTATCAATATAATAACAACTTTTTTTGAATTTTTACAAAACTTTTTGTTTTTTTCTTGTATTTGTTTTATAAATATGTTATCATATATTGTATTGTTTTAGGAGGTAACACCTTGAAAATTTCCAACGATAATAAACGACTGAAGCTTATAGATATTGCTAGGGACGGTAAAGGTATCAGTAAAAAAGAACCGCTTAACCCTTCCGGCATTAAGCGATTTTTCCTTACTTATAAAAATAATTTTGGCAAGCTCATATTAGTAAATATGATTATGGTGCTGGGCAACTTCCCTGCTATGTTCCTGGTTGCTGTACTTGCCGGATTCACAAAGGACGTTTCTTACATGCCTCTGAACGATATTGCGCAAAACTTATCATCTCTTTTCATGATTAGAGATATAACTCCCGCGGAAATGTCGATTTACGCACTTGAAGGCATGAATTCTCAAATTTATATTAATACCACCTTGACGTACGTATTTATAGGCATTGGGGCATTGGTTCTTCTCACGTTCGGCATTGTCAATGCGGGAACAGCCTATATTTTAAGGAATATCGCTATGGGCGAGCCGGTGTTTGTCTGGACCGATTTTATTTATGCCATTAAGAGAAACTACAAGCAAGCGCTACCGTTTGGAATCATCGACGGACTCATAAATGCCGTGCTGATTTTCAATTTGTATACAACGGTTACCTCGTCTGATTTTCTTGTGTCTATGATGTTCTGGTCAAACGTCGTATTGTTTGTGCTTTATTTCTTTATGCGATGCTATATTTACGTTCAAATGGTTACGTTTGACCTCACCGTATTTAAGATACTTAAAAACTCCTTGATTTTCTCTCTTATAGGATTAAAGCGAAACATCATTGCCTTTTTGGGTACCGCGCTTTTAGTTGTTGGAGAAATAATGTTCCTTCTGTGCCCGGGCGGAATACTTTTGCCTCTGGCGGTTGCTATGCCTTTGATAATGTTCTTTTCCGGAGCCGCTTATATGAAGGTGTACGCTTCTTATTTTAAGATCAAGGAAATAATTATAGACCCGTATAAGCAAGAGCATCCCGAGCTGTATGAAGAAGGCGATGACGAAGTAATTATGCACGACGACGTTACACAAAGAGAACGCCTTGAAGAAATAAAGAAGAGAAATAATATAGAATAAATGCACAAAAAAGACGGAAATCAAATTGATTTCCGTCTTTTGTATTTATAAAAAACAAATTTTATCCACCGGTAAGCTCATCAAGTGTTCCGAATGTATATCCCATGCTTTTCCATTCGGAGATTACGTCCTTTAGTATTGCGGCATTGGTGGCTGAGGTCGGATGAAGCAATATCACCGCACCATTGTGCGTATTATCAAGAATTTTTCGTTTTGCAGCCTCGAGGTCGGGTTGTCTGCGGTCATCCCAATCATCATACGCAAAGCTCCAGAACACAGTTTTATAACCAAGTTCGCTAACCGATTTCAAGGCATTGAGACTGTACTTTCCCTCGGGAAATCTGAAATACTTTGTCATTTGCTTTCCGGTTTTTTCAAAATATATAGCTTCAAGCGCTTCTAAATCAGCTTTTATATTTTCTTTCGTTTCTCCTGAAAGATTTTTATGCTTTTTAGTATGATTACATACGAGGTGTCCTTCTTCTGCCATTCTGGTAACTAAATCGGTGTTCTTTAATATAATGTAATCAAGAATGAAAAAAGCGGCAGGTACGTCTTCTTCATATAAAACATCAAGCACTTTTTCTACATTTCCGTTTTCATACCCGGCATCGAAGGTTAGATAAAGTCTTTTCTCTTCGCAATCGTCAGTATGCTTTTCGTCGATATAATAACAGTTATAGACCTTAATATTTTCCGCTTCCTTTGGAAAGGTAGGTCTCATATTTCCGTTTCGCCTTACATACCAACAGGCTTCACCGCCTTGTACGGCGGATGACGAAAAGGTGAAAACACTTATCAAGGCACACGTAAGCGCTACTGCTTTTGTAAAATATCTTATCATCTTTATTTTTCCTTTGAAATTTCTTCATAGTTATTTTAAGCTTGTAAAGTGAAAAAATTTGTGGAAAAATAAAGAACGGATGTCAAAAACATCCGTTCTCAAAAATTACTTATATTTGCGCTTTCTAGCTGCCTCAGCCTTCTTCTTACGCTTTACGCTGGGCTTTTCGTAGTGCTCTCTCTTACGAAGCTCGGTAAGAATACCGGACTTTACGCACTGTCTCTTGAAACGACGAAGCGCGTTGTCGAGAGTCTCATTCTCTTTAACTCTGATTTCTGCCATCTTTATTTCCCCTCCCTTCGCTGTGCAAAGAGATAAAATCTCAAATTTTTACTTAATAATTATAATGCATTATTTATCATTTGTCAAGTAATTTTTTGATTTTTTTCATAAAATTTGAAAAAAATCATATACTTAACTATTTTCGTGCATTTTCGCTGCCGCCAGGGTGTTTTTAAGCAGCATAGAAATGGTCATAGGACCAACTCCGCCGGGAACGGGAGTTATAGCAGAGGCTATCGGTTGAACGGAAGTAAAATCAACGTCACCATACAGTTTTCCGTCCTCGCCTCTATTTATACCAACATCTATTACCACAGCACCCGGCTTAACCATATCCGCCGTAACAAAATTAGCCCTTCCGATAGCAACTACGAGTATATCGGCTTCCTTTGTAATAGTGGGGAGGTCTTTTGTTCTTGAATGGCAAACAGTCACAGTTCCGTTTCGCTCAAGCAAAAGATGAGCCATAGGCTTGCCAACGATATTACTTCTGCCTATTATAACGCATCTCTTACCTTCAATGCCGATATTATAATACTTCAATAATTCGATTATTCCCGCGGGTGTACACGGTAGGAAGGTATAATTACCGATCATAATCCTACCAACGTTCTCCGGGTGAAAAGCATCTACATCCTTATCGGGAGATATAGCTTCTATAACGATTTGTTCATTTATATGCTCAGGTAAAGGAAGCTGAACCAATATTCCGTCTACTTTAGGGTCGGAATTAAGCTCTTTGATTTTTTCAAGAAGCTCTGATTCCTCAGTCTCTTTCGGCATGGTTATTTCGTAAGAGGTGATACCAACATCGAGACATCCCTTGTGCTTATTTCGTACATATACGGCACTCGCCGGATTATCGCCCACCATTATAACCGCTAACCCCGGTGCGCGCTTGTATTTTTCTGTAAAGGATGCTACATCATATTTAAGATCTTCTCTTGTTTTTTGAGATACTTCCTTACCATTTATAATTACTGCCATATTATTTCTTGCCTTTTTTAATATTTTCTCTCTTTTCATCTCTTACATACAAAGGTTTGTTTGGTTTCTTTATAGCAAAATAAATAAGGAGTGAGAGTGCTACAACGAATATAATACCTGCTAAAACCTGAGAAATTCTCAAATCCGTTCCGGGAATGTATAGGCTGTCAGTTCTTAAGCCCTCAATAAACATTCTTCCTAAACCGTACCAGCCGAAAATCATAAGGAAGAGCTGACCGTCGTATTGCTTCTTTATATACTTGGCAAACAAAACTACAAGCAACACTCCAAGCAAGTTCCAAAGAGATTCATACAAAAACGTGGGGTGAACGTATACCATCTCACTCGTACCGAAGTCGGAAAAGGTATTTACACTCTTCAATCCCATACGGCAGAACCAGTCGCACTCGTAACCGTACGCCTCACCGTTCATAAAATTGCCCCATCTGCCTATACCCTGCGCCAAAAGAACACCGGGAGCTACGCAATCGGCAAAAGCGAGGAAATTGATCTTCTTAACGTAAGAAACGACCAACACCGTAATACCGCCGGCTATAATACCGCCGTAAATAGCAAGACCACCGCCTCGTATATTAAATACTTCTCCGATTGAGTCAAATTTATCAAGCTCTGTTAGAACGTAATACAGCCTTGCGCCTACTATACCAAACGGAATAACGAAAAGAGCATAGTCCAAAACGTCCTCGGAAGTAACGCCAATCTTGCGCGAGGTATATATTACATATGCAACCGCGCACACCATACCAAAAGTTATAAGCAATGCGTACCAAGCAATGTCAATCCCAGTCCACAAGAAATTCTCAATAGCGACGCTGTTAATATCAAATTCTCCAATACCTATGCCGGGAAAGGACACAGTTGAAATTCTTAACATAAATACAAACTCCTCTCTGTTTTTTATCTACACGTCTTAAGCTGTGTTTCGTTAAAGAACATACGTTTTGTTTAAGACGTCGTAAATAGTTATATTTTCAAGTTTTTTTGCAACTGATGCGCTGATAGTGTCAAAAATATGATGATACTCGCACGAGGCCTTATCGCAATTTAAGGAACAGGTTTCCGTATCGGCAAGGCAACGCGCAATAACTATCGGACCGTCTATCATCTCTATAACCTGCTTTAAGGTGATATCCTTGGGAGAATAGCGTAGTGTATAACCGCCTCTTACCCCCTTATAGGAATTAACAAGACCGCCGGTAACAAGCTTGTGCAGTATCTTAAGCGTAAATCTTTGAGTAACAGAGGTCTCTGCCGATAAGGTTTTGGCATCTGTAACTGCATCGTGCATAGCCATAGCTGTCAAAATCCTTAATGCATAATCAGACTCTTGAGTTATTCTCATTATTACAATCCCCTCATATTATATATTAAAGAATAGGGGCGTAAGTAACCTTCGCCCCTTATGAAAGAACTTATTTTTTTGACTGATACTTATCGAGTATAATATGGATTTTCTTCGACTGATCAAGCAGATGGCTGATAGTTCTATCGTGGTTAAGCGTATCAATGATGTACGCAACGTATTTACTCATATTAACCTCGGTGTACCAATCCCTTGCAAGAAGCTCGGGGGTTCTGTAAACAAGGTTTGTCGTGAATATCTGAGTGATAATACCCTCTTCGTGAGCTTTATCTATATTTTCAAGCCCATTGCAGAAGAGGCCGAAGGTTGCAAAAACAAAAATACGCTTAGCGCCCTTGTCCTTAAGCTGCCTGGCAACATCGATAACGGAATCACCGGAAGAAATCATATCGTCAACGATGATAACATCTTTATCCTTAACATCACGGCCAAGATACTCGTGAGCAACGATAGGATTCTTGCCGTTGATGATAACGGAGTAATCGCGTCTTTTATAGAACATACCAAGGTCGATGCCCATAACGGAGGAATAGTACATGCACTTACCCATACCGCCCTCATCGGGAGAAATGATCATCGTCTTATCTGGATCGATATCAATATCGGGATACTTTCTCAAAACAGCCTTAATCATCTGATATGCGGAACGAACATCCTCAAAGCCGTTAAGAGGAATGGAATTCTGAACTCTGGGATCGTGAGCGTCAAAGGTGATAATATTCGTAACTCCCATGTTGGTAAGCTCTTGTAGAGCGAGAGCGCAGTCTAACGACTCCCTGCCCGATCTCTTATGCTGACGTCCCTCGTAAAGCATCGGCATGATAACACTGATTCTGCGAGCCTTACCGCCGATAGCACCAATTATACGCTTGAGATCCTGAAAATGATCGTCAGGACTCATCGGAACGGTATTGCCATACATCTTATAAGTAACACCGTGGTTAAAAACATCACAAAGAATATAAACGTCGTTACCGCGAAGCGAGTGATGAATAGTTCCCTTTGCCTCTCCGCTGCCGAATCTGGGGCAAGAAGCATCTACAAGAAACGTACCGTCATTATCATGGCGGCGCCACTCCTTGAGATAAAAATCAACCTGACTGGCGAAATCCTCGCAGCCCTTCATACCGATAACACTAAGCTCACCGTACATGTTTTCCTTCATTTTGCATCTCCAATAATAATAGTAACTTAATTAGTCATATGCATATATTATATATTAATTTTCGCGTAAAGTCAATAGAAAAGCTTCTAAAATAAATAAAAAGTCGAAGGAGGTCATTTTATGTTGGACCAATCAGGCACTATGTCGGTCAGAGTATATACCGCGGGCGGTGCTCTGCCGATTGAAAATGCGATAATACGCATAACAGGCGCGGAGGAAGCAAACCGCGACGTTTACTATTCATTATTAACCGACAGAGACGGAATTACGAACACCGTACTTTTACCGGCCCCCAAGAAAACTTTATCCCAATCTCCCGATCCGGCTGAAGCGCCGTTTGCAATATACGACGTTGAGGTGAGCAAGGATGGGTATTTTAACCGAAAGATATACGGTAATCAAGTTTTTGCGGATACAAACTCGGAATTACTGATAGAGCTTACCCCAGCATCCCCTTACGAGTTACCAAACTATAACGCAGATATGGAGTGATAATATGCCGTTTGAACCTATAATACCGGAAGAAATAGTTATTCATCTGGGTGCTCCCGACTCGGATGCAGAAAACGTTACGGAAACGTTCGCATCTTATATAAAAAACGTTGCATCAAGCGAAATATACCCAACCTGGCCCGATGAAGCAATACGCGCAAACGTTCTAGCGCAAATCTCCGTAGCGCTTAACAGAGTCTACACAGAGTTTTATAGAAGCAGAGGGTATAACTTTGATATAACGAGTTCCCCGGCATATGATCAAACATACGTCTACGGGCGCGACATATTTTCAAATGTATCTAATATTGTTGATGAAATTTTTAACAGCTATATACGACGCGACGGTGCTATCGAGCCGCTATTTGCGGAATTTTGCGACGGAGTTGAAGTAACCTGCAACGGACTTGAGCAATGGGGCAGCGTCGAGCTTGCTGAAGAGGGGCTTGACTATCTTTCAATATTAAAAAGCTATTACGGCGATGATATAAGCGTTGTCACCGACGTTCCGATTGGTGACACACCATCCGTTGCCCCACCCGTCGTTTTACAAGAAGGCGACACCGGAATAGACGTTGAAATTTTACAACGGAGGCTGAACCGAATATCCGGAAATTTTCCCGGTATACCAAAAATATTTCCTGCCGACGGCTTTTTTGATAAAAGCACAACGGATGCGGTAAGAAAATTTCAAGAGATTTTCGATCTTACGGTTGACGGACTCGTCGGCAGAGCTACGTGGAATCAAGTTCAAGCAATATACAACGCGGTAAAAAAGCTTTCAAGCATTAACTCCGAAGGATTAAGTATAACAGAGGTAACAACGCGCTTTGAATCGGATCTCAGCGAAGGTGATAGCGGAGAGGGAGTTCTTAACATTCAGTATTTTTTAAGCTATATAGCGCTTTTCGTGCCGAGCGTCATTTCACCGGGGCTTGACGGTTCTTTCGGACCTACTACCGAAAACGCTGTGCGCTCCTTCCAAAGAACGTATAATCTACCCGAAACCGGAGTGGTTGACAGACTCACCTTTGACACCTTGGAAAACGTATATTACAGCATAGTTTCGGAAATCGACTATGATTTTTATGAGGGGCGTCTTCTCCCCTTTCCCGGCAGAGTGCTTCGCGAAGGGATCGAAGGAAACGACGTCAGAGTATTGCAGGAATACCTTAATTTTATAGCAGAAAGCTATCCCTCGATTCCGAAGGTGAACGTAGATGGAAGCTTTGGATCTAGAACGGCTGAACAGGTTCGGGAATTTAAGCGAATCTTCGATATCGGCGGCAATGATGAAAGAGTAAACGCACCCGCGTGGAATGCTATTGCAAGCATATACGAGGACCTTTATGCCGCCCAAGCCGTATTGCCCGGACAGTATCCCGGATATGAAATTTCTTAAAGGAGAATATATGTACTCTGTAAACGATAGACCTGCGGCGATAAAAGAAGTTCAAAAATACCTGTCGTCATACTCGGAAGGTTTAACTTTTATTCCCCCAAGCGGTGTATACGATAAAGTCACAAAAGATGCCGTAATAGGCTTTCAAATAAAATTCAACATAGTACCTACGGGGATAGTTGACTATCTAACTTTTACACTTTTGTATGATAATTACAGAATGACACAAACAAAAAAAGACGTAAGAGAAACAGTGGACTCGGTGATAAAATTCCCTTTAATTCTCGGAACGGAATCAACGGAAATGCGTCAGATAAATCAGATCATAGCCGCCCTGTTGGATTACTACGGTATAACGCACTCACTTACCGAAAGTATATTTTTTACAGAAGAAACACTCAGGGGCGTTTTGAGCTTGGAAAAAATTTATGCAATACAAAAGGACGGAATTATAGACGAAGAGTTTTACAGAAGGATTTATTTGGATTATGATTCTATTGTATCTTTTACAAATGGCGGCATATAGCTTGAGTATTTTTGCATAAACTGGGCATAATCTACCAAGCAAAAAGAAAAAGAGAGGTCCGAAATGAACAACAGATTCACCCCCAAGGCAGAAGAAGTGCTGAAAAATGCCCTTCTCTATGCCGAGGAGTACGGTCATACGTATATTGGCAGCGAGCACGTGCTGATAGCTTTGTGTATCTCAAATGAAACAGCCGCACACCAAATTCTGTCAAAAAACGGTATCAGCTATGAAAAGATAGACAAATACATTAAAGAATATTCCGGTATAGGTACCAAGTGTATATTAACCGCAGAAGATACGACTCCGCGCTGTAAGGCAATAATTGAAGATGCGTATAAAACATCTCTAAAATACTCCGCGCCAAAAATAGGCACAGAGCATCTCTTACTTGCACTATTAGACGAAAAGGACTGCGTTGCCAATAGATTGATATCAAAAACATCAAATAGCGTTTCAGCGATTAGAGATGAGTGCATTTCTTATCTTAAGACCGTGGAGAAGGAGCTAAACAAAAATAACGTTGCGCAAAGCACAACGATTCCAAATCTAATTAAATATGGCAAAATTATGACGGAACTTGCAAAAAACGGCACGTTTGATCCCGTGATAGGAAGAGATTCGGAGACTGACAGAATAATAAGAATTTTATCAAGAAAAAGAAAAAACAATCCCTGTCTTATCGGAGATGCGGGAGTCGGAAAAACAGCAATAATAGAAGGATTATCCGAAAGAATTGCAAGTGGAAACGTTCCGGACTCTCTAAAAAACAAGACCATAGTTTCGGTAGATCTGACCTCTATGGTTGCGGGGGCTAAATACCGCGGTGATTTTGAGGAAAGAATAAAAAGCATAATTGACGAGGCAACAAAAAACAAATCTATAATATTATTTATAGATGAAATACACACAATAGTCGGTGCCGGATCTGCAGAAGGGGCTATTGATGCATCCAATATAATGAAGCCTGCGCTCGCACGCGGAGACTTTCAGCTTATCGGCGCAACGACCGCTGAGGAATACCGAAAATATATAGAAAAGGATAGCGCGCTTGAGAGAAGATTTCAGCCCCTACTCATAAACGAACCAAACGAAGAGCAGACGCTTGAAATTTTGAGAGGGGTACGACCGCGTTACGAACTTCATCACAACGTTATCATCGATGACTCGGCACTAACCTCTTCAATACGCTTATCCACGCGTTATATAACAGACCGTTATCTGCCGGATAAAGCGATCGACCTTATGGATGAGGCGTGTGCTAAAGTAAATTTAGAAAGAGCTGAATCTACGGGATTAATCAACTTTTCTGGTAATAAATTCAAGCAGAATATCAAACCCGTTGTTACTGCTAAGGATATCGCCGCAATTGTTTCCGAATCTACCGGATGCTGTATCGAGGGTTCGGAGATTGCGTCGGCATCAGATATCTCGTCCGCTCTTATCAAAAAAATTATCGGTCAAGATGAGGCCATATGTGCGCTTGCTACGGCGGTAAAGCGCAGCACCGCGGGAATAAACGATAAAGCGCGTCCTAAAGGAATTTTTTTGTTTTTGGGAAATAGCGGTGTAGGAAAAACAGAGCTCTCTAAAGCTCTTGCAGAATTTCTATTCGGTTCAGCGGATTCACTCATAAGGTACGATATGTCGGAATATTCAGAACCCGGAGCTGTATCAAAAATACTGGGAACTTCGCCGGGATATGTCGGCTACGATCAAAAAGGTGGAGCGTTTGAAAAAATTCGCAAGCATCCGTATTCCGTAATCCTATTAGATGAAATCGAAAAAGCGCACTCTGATGTTTTATCGCTGTTTTTACAGGTATTTGATACCGGAATCATCACAGATTCACTGGGCAGAAAGATAAGCTTCAGAAACTCCTATATTATAATGACCTCAAACGTAGGATCTGTATCGTCATCAAACGATATTGGATTTATGAAAAACGGTGATATAAAAAAAGCAGACTATAAGCTAAAAGAACGGTTTAAGGAAGAATTCATCAACCGAATAGATAAAGTAATTCCCTTCTCGCCCCTGTCCGAAGATGCCCTGTCTAACATTGCAAAAATCAAACTTAGCGAGCTAAGCAACAGACTGGAGGAAAAAGAACTGCATCTTTCATTTGATCATTCTGCGTGCGTCTATTTTGCAAAAAAGGCGCATGCACTCGGGAAAGGCGCTCGTCCTATCGCAAGATTTATCACAGATGAGGCGGAATCAAAGATCGCTGATATGATACTTTCCAAAGAAATAAGTAGCGGAGAAAAAATCATGTTAAGTGCAAGCGGTGGAAGCTTAAAAATCGAAAAGGCCGCACTTATAACACAATAAACAAAAAGGAGATCCTGTTGTTCGGGATCTCCTTCTGCCTTGCTTTATATATCGTTTTTATGTTCGAAGTGCTCTTTAGTCAATTTTTTAACTACCTTATACAGTCCTATGATACCTATTAGATTAGGTACTGCCATAAGGGCATTCATAGTATCCGCTATTCCCCATATAACCTGAAGATTTACGGTTGTACCTAAAAATACGAATATTATATAAATGACTCTATATATTAAAACCGCCTTTTTCTGCTGTTTATTAAACAAATATCCTGCACACACCTCGCCGTAGTATGCCCACCCGAGTATCGTTGATAGAGAAAAGAACACCGTAGAAATTGCAATTCCAATACCGCCCACAAACGGCAGTGCCTCATCAAATGCAGCACTGCTAAGCGATGCGCCGTTTACAGCGGCTGTACCCGTCATCAAATATTGGCTAGATGAAACCGTATATGCATCTGAGGTCAATACAACCAAAGCGGAGAGTGTGCAAATAACAATAGTTGTAATAAATACTTCAAACATTCCCCAAAGTCCCTGCTTTACAGGATCCTTTGTGCTGGATGCTGCGTGTGCTATCGGTGCGCTGCCAAGTCCCGCCTCGTTTGAAAATACACCTCTTCCGATTCCCATACGCATTGCCGAAACTATACCGTACCCAAGAACACCGCCAAATGCGGATTTGAAATTAAAGGCTTCCTTAAATATTAATTCAAAGGCGTATGGAATTTTCTCCACTCTGAAAACAAGAGCGATAATTGCCGAAATAATAAAGAATACGGCCATAAACGGTACTAATTTTTCATTTACAGAGGCTATGCGCTTAACACCGCCGAGAATAACAGCCGCAACAAGCAAAACAAGAACTATTCCGGTAACCACGATCGGAACACCAAACGTTTTATTCATAACGTCTGCAATCGAGTTGGACTGAGTGGCATTACCGGTACCAAGGCAAGCAATCATGGCAAACACGGCAAAGAGCGCTGCCAACCACTTAATTCCGAGTCCGTTTCTGATATAATACATGGGTCCGCCGACGTAGTTACCGTCAGAATTTCTCTCGCGATACTTTATCGACAAAAGTATTTCGGAGTATTTTGTTACCATGCCAAGAAGCGCACTTACCCACATCCAAAATACTGCACCAGGGCCTCCCGCAACAAGCGCTGTGGCAAGTCCTGCTATACTTCCCGTACCGATAGTTCCGGCAAGCGCTGTTGTAACCGCCTGAAACGGAGAAACGCTTCCGTCGTCCTTTGAATGTTGATTTTTAGAAAACAGGCTGCCGACAGTGTTCTTTATAGTATATAAGAATTTTCTAAACTGTAAAAAACGTGTCGCAAAGGATAAAAACAGTCCCGCGGATATAAGCATAATAAGCATGGCTATGCTTAAAAAATTATTATAAATAAATGAATTTATATTCTCTATTACATCCAAAATATGATCCATACAGCTCTTCCTAACATAAATTATGTAATAATTATAACATTTTATATACTTTCT
>JAZOAA010000033.1:0-10599 GCA_045595265.1 Eubacteriales bacterium | reverse complement strand
AAGGCGGGACACAACGATGAGCACCATAATCACAACGACGTTGGCAGCTTTATTTTAGTAACACCTGACGAGCAAATGCCTCTTGCCGACTTTGGCGTCGGATTATACGACAGCAAAACCTTCGATCCGGCTTACCGATACAAGATGATACAAAATGCATCCTTCGGTCACAGCGTGCCTATAATTAATGGCAAATACCAAAACGAAGGAAGAGAATTTGCCGCGTCGGACGTTAAGGCTGGCGAAAACGAATTCTCCTTTGATATAAGCGGAGCATACGAAAAAGGGCTTATAAAGAGCCTGCGCCGAAGCTTTGAACTAAAGGAAGACGAAATAATACTTACAGACAAGGCGGAATATTCCGCTATGACCGAGCACATCACCGAGCGAATGGTCTCCTGGTTAAAGCCGGAAATTAGTGAAGGTTCTGTAAAACTCGGTACAGTCACGATATTATTTGACAAAAATAAATTCACCGCAAGTGTCACCGAGGACAGCATCAAAAGTCATACTGATGCCAAGCCGATAAAAATCTACCTTATCGACTTTGAGGCAAAGGTCAAGGGCGAAGAGGTATTCAAATTTGAAATAAAGGTATAATAAAAATACAGGAGAGCCAAGCACTTTGTGAAGCGCTTGGCTCTAAAAACAGATTAAATATCTTCGATTTTTATAAGATTGGTATTTCCGGATTTTCCCGTGGTGTCGCCGCCGGTAATTATTATTTTGTCGCCCTTTTTTAGTCCGAGTGTGTTTTTTGCAATCTTCTTCGCAGTATAGAAGAGTACGTCGGTCGAGGTAAACTCCTCGCACATTGCGGGAATAACGCCCCATGAAAGTGCGAGCTTTCGCCACGTATTTTCGTTCGTTGTTAGGCCGATGATGTCAACGGGTGCGCGGAAGCGCGAAACCATTCTTGCGGTCATGCCCGACAGCGAGCAGGCAACGACTGCCGATGCGCCAATATCAATTGCCATACCGCAGGTGGAGTGTGAGATTGCGTCCACCATATTTTTTATCTGGAACTCGGCGTTATGGAAGCGTTTTTTGTAATTAATTCCGCTCTCTGTCGTTTCTGCAATCTTTGCCATTGTGGCAACCGCCTGTATCGGATATTTACCCGCCGCAGTCTCACCCGAAAGCATTATAGCGCTGGTGCCGTCGTAAACCGCATTTGCAATATCGGAAATTTCAGCTCTCGTGGGTCGGGGATTGGTTATCATCGACTCAAGCATCTCCGTCGCGGTAATGACACGCTTACCGAGCAGACGGCACTTTGTTATCAGCTTTTTCTGAATGGTGGGAAGCTGCTCGAAGGGGATCTCGACACCCATGTCGCCTCTGGCAACCATGATACCGTCGCACGCTGTGCATATCTCGTCTATATTATCGACACCCGACTGGTTCTCTATCTTTGCGATAAGCTCGATATTGTCGGCGCCAAGCTCTCCAAGATATGCGTGAACGTCGAGAAGGTCCTGCTTTGATGAAACGAAGGAGCAGGCTATATAGTCAATACCGTTCTCAACGCCAAACCTTATATCTGCTTTATCCTGCTCGGAAAGATATTTTTGCTTCATAACCTTGCCGGGAAAGCTCATGCTCTTCCTGTCCGAAAGCTCACCGCCGCACACTACGCGACAAATTATGTCATTTCCCGATATTTCCTCAACCAAAAACGAAAGAAGCCCGTTATTCAAAAGAATAGTATCCCCTGCCGAAAGCTCGGATGTAAGTCCCGGGTAGCTTACGGAAACACGGCTCACGTTACCTATGACGTCATCGGTTGTGAAGGTGAAGATGTCACCGTCCTTCAGAGTTATCCTTCCACCCTCAAAGGTGCGGATACGGTACTCGGGTCCCTTGGTATCAAGCATTATAGCGATAGGAAGTCCGAGACTCTCACGTACTCTCTTTATCGTATCGATTCTCTTCTGGTGCTCGGGGTGAGTGCTGTGTGAGAAATTAAGCCTCGCGACGTTCATTCCCGCCTTACAGAGTCCTATAAGCACCTCTTCCGATTCGCTTGCCGGTCCTATCGTACATACTATTTTGGTCTTGCGCATTTGTTATCCTTTCTGCCACAGGCAGCATATTATATATCTTTATTTTTGCCAGGGATATTATACTACAAACATGGCGCGTTGTCAATCGCTTTTTCGGTTTTATCTTTGTTATATCTCGCTATTTACAAAATAAAAATAATATGATATAATGTTGTGGATAACTTTATTAGATTAGCAAAGATGAGATTTATATGAGTAATAACATTAAAAGAATTAAAATATTTTTTATACTTTTTTCTGCTATTGCGTCGGTGCTGATTACTGTGTTGATATTATGCTTTCAGAAGCAGCTTTTCTCCGCCTTTCACGAGGGGGTAGTAGCGCCTATTTATGATAATTACACAGCACCATCTCCCAATATATCAAGCAAGTGGAGTCAGAGCGCGGATGCCGAGCCTGTCGGTGATATTTACGTTTCTACCGATGGAGATGATGACGGCGACGGAACGGCTATCGACCCGTTTTTGACGATAGAGAGGGCGATAGATGCTGTTAAAAGCATGGACAAAAGCGGAAAAACAGGTGTTACCGTATGCATAAAGGCGGGAGAATATAACGTATCCTCTCTCGTGTTTGAAAGAAGGTTAGCAGACTGCCCCATAACGTACTGTGCCATAGGCGGTGAGGTCGTTATAAACGGAGGTGTAACGCTTTCTTCGTGCGATTTTTCACCGGTTGCAGATTACCCCGAAATTTCAGAAAGACTGTCTGACAAAGCAAAGAGCAACGTCGTTGTAATTGATTTGAAACAAGAGCCGTATTCTCTCACGTCGGAACAGTTTGGCAATATGTATCCCATAGGAACATACAACACGGCGCAAAGATACGGTGACGATACTCCGAAATATATGCACAGCGAGCTTTTCATTAACGGTAAAAGGCAAGAGATTGCGCGCTATCCCGATGCAGATTATATCTACACGGACGGAGTTATCGTATCGGGAAAAGACAATCCCGTGGCAGATGAAAACGGCGACCCATCTCCTGACGTCTATAAGGTTTCACAAGAGCTTGCCAACAGAATAAGCAAGTGGAAAAATATCAAGGACGTTTGGGTATACGGCTTCTGGATGCACGACTGGGCTGACGGTTCATCGCCTCTGAAGGACTTTAATTTATCGGCAAATCAATTATCTATAAAGTATCAGAGCTTCTTTGGCGCGAGGGCGGGCGCTCCGTATTATTTCTACAACTGCCTCGAGGAGCTGAGCTGTGAGGGAGAATGGTATCTTGACAGAGAAACGGGGCTTCTATGCATATATGCTCCCGAAAATATGGAGAATGCGGATATAACCCTTTCCCTTTCTACATCTCCCGTAATTCAAATAAATGCAGACAATATAACTCTCGACGGATTCACAGTCAAAGGTGCGAGAAGTGACGGTATAGTTATATACGGCAACAACAACTGCATAAGAAGATGTACCGTTACGGATTTAGCAGGTGAAGGAATCCGTGTAAGCGGCTCGCAAAACAAAATACTGCAAAACGAGATTTCCGGCACGGGCAGAGGCGGAATTTCCGTTACGGGCGGAGATAAAATCACACTCACTAAAGCAAACAACGTTGTAGATAATAATCTTATACACGATTGGTCAGAGATATTCAAGACTTATCAAGCGGGTATAAACGTCGGCGGTGTCGGAAACATCTGCTCGCATAACGAGCTATATAATGCACCGCACCTTGCGATTACTTATGACGGAAACAACCACATTTTCGAGTATAATCTGATACACGACGTGTGTCTTCAGGTCAGTGATGCCGGAGCTATTTACGCCGGAAGAAGCTGGACCTCGTACGGCAATCACATCAGATATAACTGTATATACAATATCGGAACGGAGGGATATGCTTCCGACGGTATTTATATGGATGATGCCATTTCGGGACAAAGCATTTACGGTAATTTACTAATCAACATTCCGAAGTACGCTATCTTCATCGGTGGCGGCAGAGATATGAATGTTTTTGACAACGTAATAATCAATGCCGGCGGGTGTGCAATTCGTTACGACATAAGGGCGCGCGAGGGCGTTCTAAAGAAAACCTGGTTTTCAGAGCACGTAGAGGAAGGAAAGGGAGATCTTTGGCTTGGCCTTTACAGCTCACCTTGGAAAAGCGAGATATGGCAAGAGGCGTTTCCGGAGTACAAAAGCATGACGGACGATTTTAGTCTTATAAACGACAAACGCTTTGTTCCCAATCCGGCAAACAGCACGATTATATCAAACGTAATTTTCGACAAACGAAATTCTATCGGAAAAATAGATGAGGCTGTCACCGAGTTCAGCAGGGTGGAAGGCAACGCGGTATTTTCACTTCACGGTATGCTTGACTGTTTTGAAAGCGTTGAAAAGGGAGATTACAATATCAAAGACGGCTGCGACATTTACTCTCAGCTCCCCGACTTTGAACCTATACCGATAGAAAAGATAGGAAGGAATTAACTCGGAAAACATAATGAAAATCATCGCTAGAATACATACCGATTTTAAGGAAAAGTTCGGAATACCGAGGCAAAGCGGAATCGCAAATGAGCTTGAGGCAAAAATAGTTTTCGAGCCTGAGTATAGAGTGCGCGAGGCTATCCGCGGAATAGAGGATTTTTCTCACCTTTGGCTTATATGGCAGTTTTCCGAGGCGGTGCGCGAGGATTGGAGCCCGACGGTAAGACCTCCGCGCCTTGGCGGAAACAAGCGCGTCGGAGTTTTTGCAACGAGGTCGCCCTTCAGACCTAATCCGATAGGGTTATCGTCTGTGGAGCTTGTAAGAGTGGAGCGCAGAGAGTACGAGGGAGACGTACTGATCGTGCGCGGTGCAGACCTGCTCGACGGCACGCCGATATATGACATAAAGCCCTATCTTGCTTATACGGACAGTCATCAAAATGCGATAGGCGGATTCGCCGACCCGGTGCGCGAATACGGCTTAAAGGTGATATTTTGTAAAGAATTGCTTACAAAAATACCCGTTTCAAAGCAAAATGCCCTGATTAAAATCCTGGAACACGACCCGCGCCCTTCATATCAAAACGACGCGCAAAGAGAATACGGATTTAAGTTTTCGGACTTTGAAATCTTCTTTAAGGTGGAGGGAGATATTCTTACGGTTACGGGAGTTGACGTAATTAAATGATACTTGATAAAAGCTATTTTTCTTCCCCTGCAACAATTCTCGCGCCCGATTTGGTGGGTAAGATTTTGTGCAGGAGGAGTGACGACGGCAGCATTATCCGCGCTCGGATAACCGAGACTGAGTGCTACTTTGGCGAAGAGGATACCGCCTGTCATGCGCATAAAGGAAAGACCGAGCGCACAAAGCCGATGTACGAGTGCGGCGGCATCACTTACGTATACCTCTGCTACGGAATACACTCTCTTCTGAACATAGTTACGGGAGAAGAGGGTCACCCCGAGGCTGTTCTGATACGTGGTGTTGTAGGTGCTGAAGGGCCGGGCAGGCTCACGAAGCTTCTTAAAATCTGCGTAAAGGATAACTATCTTCCCTTATGCGAGCAGTCGGGAATCTGGATAGAGGACGACGGAGAACGCAAGCCAAAGATTGAGCGCTCTGCCAGAATAGGAATCGACTATGCAAATAAGCGTGACCGAGAACGAAAGTGGCGCTTTAGTGTAAAAAAATAAAAAAATCCCTCAAGGCAGTACCAATTTTCAAAGGCTGCTACGAGGGATTTTTTTATTAAAACACTCCGAGAAGTCGGAACGCAAATTAATACTCTGCGTTTCCTACCGTACGGGGATAAGGCAGGACGTCGCGAATGTTTGACACACCTGTGAGGTACATGATGATTCTCTCAAAGCCGAGACCGTAGCCCGCGTGCTTTGTTCCTCCGTACTTACGGAGATTGAGATACCACCAATAGTCCTCCTCGGAAAGCTCAAGCTCTGCCATGCGCGCCTTGAGAACGTCGAGTCTTTCCTCACGCTGTGAGCCGCCTATAATCTCACCGACACCGGGAACGAGAAGGTCCATTGCCGCAACGGTCTTGCCGTCGTCGTTCTGACGCATGTAGAACGCCTTTATTTCCTTGGGGTAATCTGTAAGGAATATGGGCTTCTTATAAACCTGCTCGGTGAGGTATCTCTCATGCTCGGTCTGAAGGTCAACGCCCCAATAAACAGGGAACTTGAACTCAGCTCCCGACTTAAGAAGCACGTCTATTGCCTCGGTGTAGGTTACCTTTGCGTAATCTGCATTTCTGAGTGCTGTAAGACGCTCGATAAGTCCCTTATCTACAAACTGATTGAAGAAATTAAGCTCTGCCTCGCAGTTATCCATTACGTGATTGATAATATACTTTATCATATCCCAAGCGAGCTGCATATTGTCATCAAGGTCGGCAAACGCTATCTCCGGCTCTATCATCCAGAACTCAGCAGCATGACGGGCGGTGTTAGAGTTCTCGGCACGGAAGGTAGGACCGAAGGTGTAAATGTTACCGAACGCCATAGCGTAGGTCTCACCCTCGAGCTGACCGGAAACGGTAAGGTTTGCGCTCTTGCCAAAGAAGTCCTTGGTATAATCTACTGTGCCGTCCTCGTTTCTCGGAGGATTTTCCATATCAAGCGTGGTCACTCTGAACATCTCACCCGCACCCTCACAGTCGGAGGCGGTGATTATAGGTGTGTGAACGTAAACGAATCCGCGGCTGTGGAAGAAGGAGTGGATAGCGTATGCAACCTCACTGCGAACTCTGAATACCGCAGAGAAGAGGTTGGTTCTGGGACGGAGATATGCCTGCTCACGAAGGAACTCAACCGTATGGCGCTTGGGCTGCAGGGGATAATCGGGGGTTGACGTACCCTCTACCTCAATTTCGGTAGCCTTAAGCTCGAAGGGCTGCTTAGCACCCGGGGTGAGAGTTAAAACACCCGTAACGATAAGGGCAGCGCCAACGTTCTGGCCTGCTATCTCGTCGTAATTATCTATCTTCTCCCTCTCAAAAACGACCTGCATACTCTTAAAGTAAGAGCCGTCGTTAAGGTCGATAAAGCCAAACGCCTTTGAGTCTCTGAGGTTTCTGACCCAACCGCCGAGGGTTACGGTCTTACCGCCGAAGGACTCGGGAGATTCGTAAATGTTTCTTATAAGTTCTCTTTTCATTATCTTTCTCCGGGGAGTAATAAAATATGATATATTATTTTAACATAATAAAATAAAAAATTCAATACCTTTAATGTTTTTATACAGAAGTTTTTGAAAAAAACACCGATTAACAAATATTTTTCCGCAAAAAAGAGGACTTTCGGTACAAAAAGTCCTCTTTACTGTTGTTTTATTTGAAAACTATTCCACTATCGTATTTATAGAGCGGGGCGGCAGAGAATATGAAGAGCCATTCAATGTAATAACAATTTCCTCATAATATGGGTTTGCCGCGACTGCAACAAGAGTGCCGTCAGGATTTTTGAAGGCTGCAACAGAGGAGGAATATTCTCCTTTGAGCTTCAAATATTTTGCTCCGCGCTTTACAAAATGTGAAAAATGCTTCATAAGATAAAATTCGGGAGTTAAAATTCCCTTTCCGTTCACAACGTGGATAAGAGAGTTTTGTCTCCAACCCCAGGTGCTTGAGCTTTCTCCCTCAAGAGCGAGGTTCCAATATACGTATGAGCTTGCCCCCAGGCGGAAATACTGACGCATCATTTCAAAAACGTACATCATATGGTCCCATGAGTTTTCTCCGTCACCGCACTCACTTTCGCTCTGTATGATTTCAAGCTCGGGATAATCGTCGTGGGTTTCAAGAAGAGCATATTTTCCTGCCCACTGATATGCAACTGCCTTAATGTATTTTCTGGCTTTTTCATCATGCATCGCACAGCCGAGATAGTCTGAGTATCTGGTGTAAAGCTTTCTGAAATCGGTTTCGGGACCGTTTATGGTTCCGAATACAATATCAACGCCCAATCCCCCTATTGCATCTCCAAGATATCCGCCTATAAATTCAGCAAGCTCATGCCCTGTCCAAATGCATGACGGGAACACCTGATTCGAGCAAGGCTCATTCTGCGGGCAGACCTGAATTAAGGGAATACCTTCGTTTTTGTACGCTTCTATGTACATTTTGAAGTAAAGAGCATAGGCAGCAAGGTTTTCCTTAGTCATATTGAAGGTACCGTTACTATATGCCCTCTTCGTTTTAAGCCAAAGAGGCGGACACCAGGGAGAGGCAAACATCTGCATATTCTTTTGGCGCTTTACCCCCTCCATTATCAGCGGAATAAGCAACTTTTTATCCCTCTCAATAGAGAAGTTTTTCATTCCATAATCTCCGTCGGTCTCATTGTAGGAATAAAAGTCAACAGAAAAATCACTCGCTCCAATCGGGGTTCTGCAATAGTTAAAATTGCATTTATCCGCATCGAAAAGCTCATCAAGAAAGGATGATTTTTCACTTTCGGAAAGCCCATTTAGCGCAAGGGCTGAAAGCTCGCTAAAGCAGGTGCCAAAGCCTCTTATTTTTTGTCTTTCCTCCTCTACGGATAGCGAAATGCCTGATTTATCGGTTTTGTCAAGCTCTATCCATCGATTCTTTTCGGTAGTTGAAATAATCATAGTGTTTCCTCGCTTTTTAAGATTGAAATTATATTTTCACCTTGCCCGAAAGTCTTACATCTTCACAAGATGCACCAACGATGATTTCGTAATCTCCTTTTTCCATTTCCCACTTATCGGTGGCGGTGGAATAGTATGCAAGATATTCCTTCGGAACAGTTACAGTATAATGCTCGGTTTTGCCTGCTCCGACAAGCTTCTTTTCAAATCCGCAAAGCTCCTTATAGGGACGGAACACACATGACACGGGCTTTCTGTAATAAACCTGCGCGCACTCTGCGCCGTCACGCTCGGAGGTGTTCGTTACGTCAAACTCTACCGTAATATTTTCACCGTTATCGGTTACAGCAAGCCTTGAATACTCAAACGTGGAATACGAAAGGCCGTAGCCGAAGGGATAGAGAACCTTCGCTTCGCTTTCCTTACCCATATATTTTGCGGTGTCGTACCAGCGATAGCCAACGAGAAGCCCGTCGGAATATACGCTGTGTTCCTGTGTTCTGATGCAGTGCATAGCGAGGCAGTCGTCTGCGGTCATAGGATACGTTTCTGTCGTTTTGCCCGAGGGATTTACCTTACCCGAGAGGATTTTTGCAAGAGCTGCATTGCCTCTCTCGCCCGGGTAACCGACCGAAACTATTGCCGCGACCTTATCTTCCCATGCTGTCATATCAATAACAGAGCCGCAGTAAAGAATAACCACCGTATTTGAGTTAAGTCTCGCGGTTTCGATAATGCACTCTTCAAGACGCGCAGAGAGCCTGATGCTATCTCGGTCGGTACCCTCTGTATCTATCTGATCAACACAGACGATAGCCGCATCCTTTCCGTAAGCATTGGTGATGCACTTTGATATCTTTCCGCCGTAGAACTCAACGTGAGAAATATCGGATTTGGGAAGGTGTCTCTTCAGCTCCTCGGGAAGCGTTGGTACGTTGTGGTCAAGCTCAACTCGGGAAGAGCCGCCGCCCGAAATATTCTTTGTCGCGCCCTCGCCGATAACAGAAACGCTCGCACCGTCAGCAAGGGGAAGGATACCGCTATTTTTAAGAAGAACTATTCCCTCCTCTGCAACGCGCTGTGACGCTTCCCTGCGCTCTTCTGCCGTAGATACAATCTTTTGTAGCTTTTTCTCGCTCTCGCATCTCTCGCAAAGCTCGAGAACCTTGATGCATCTTGCGTCAAGCTCCTCTTCGGTAACCTCTCCGCTCTTTACAGCAGCGAGAAGAGCCTCGTAATTTTCCTTTTTATAGGGCATCTCAAGGTCAAGTCCGCTCTGAACAGATGCAACGTGGTCGTCAACTGCTCCCCAGTCTGACATTATTAGTCCATCGAAGCCCAGCTCCTCTCTGAGCATATCGTTAAGCTTCTTATGCTGTGAAACCTTAACACCGTTTACCGCGTTGTAAGAGGACATAACAGTCCACGGTTCAGCTTCAAGGGCAATCTTGAAATTATAGGTGTATATTTCTCGGAGTGTTCTTTCATCAACCTCGCTCGACTGAGAAAGACGCGAGTTTTCCTGGCCGTTTACGCAGTAGTGCTTTAATGAAGTGCCGACATGATGGTCCTGCACGCCCTTTATGTATTCTCTGCCGAAAATGCCAGAAAGATAGGGATCCTCGGAAACGTACTCAAAGTTTCTTCCGCACTGCGGCAGGCGCTTTACATTAATACCTGGTGCTAGTAGCACGTCAACGTCCCTCTCGATACACTCGTCGGCAAGAAGCTCGCCCGTTTTATATGCAAGAGCAGGCGTCCACGTCTGCGCCAAAACCTGAGTCGAGGGAAAAGCTGTTGCGGGAATGGTTTTACCACCCCATTCGCTAGCAAAGTTCGGCGTTCTGAGTCCTACAGGACCGTCGGAAACCTTTACCTTATAAACCTTGCCGTCAAGGTCGTCGGTATGCCATGTGTCCTTACCTGCAAGGAGACGAACCTTTTCTTCTAT
>JAZOAA010000032.1:0-2680 GCA_045595265.1 Eubacteriales bacterium | reverse complement strand
TTACCCGAGCATTTTTGCTCTTAGCTTTTTCCTTAATTTACTCTCTGTTGAGTTTGTACTCTTCAAGAATTTCGAGATTCGTATTTTCGCACTTACATTTGCTTTGTACTTCTCTCTGTTATTCAATTGTCAAGGACCAATGTCATGCTTCCGCCTTTTTTTGCGGCAGCCTGATTATTATATCACAGCACCTTTGCTTTGTCAATAGGTTTTTCAAAATTTTTTCGCAAAATTTTGACTTTTTTCTATTCGCTTCCGCTCCGGTTTCTGTGCCTCCGGCCGCTCTCGCGACCTTGAATATTCTACCACTTTCACCCCACTTTGTCAAGTGTGGGTTTTGACAAACTATATAGTGTTTGTCGCTTCTTTTTGTGTAGGTTGCACAACCCGACGTGCGACACGTCCTTCCCTGCATAAATTCTCCCTTTTATGCCACAATAATACGTAACAAGAACCGGGAGTGCATCATGATTATCATTTTTCTTCGAACCGTACTGATATACGTATTTTTGATCGTTATTCTGCGGCTGATGGGAAAACGACAGTTGGGCGAGCTTGAGATGTCTGACTTGGTCATCTCACTTTTACTATCAGAAATAGCCACCATCCCCATTACCGACCGCACATCTCCCCTTTCTCACGCCGTCATTCCAATTCTTACACTTGCATCTCTTGAATTTATTACCTCAGCACTGACACTCAAGCTACCCCACTTCAAAAAGCTGCTCTCCTCCGAGCCGACCGTGTTGATCTGCAACGGTCGCGTGCTGCGCGCCGAAATGAAAAAGGTGCGCATCTCCCTGGACGAGCTACTGTGCGAGCTGCGGCAAAACAACGTTTCCGATATCGCGCAGGTCCGGTATGCTATCCTGGAAACCAATGGCAAAATCAGCGTGATCACCAATACAGCAGACACACCGCCCACGTCCAAGGACCTGGCCATTCCCGTGGCCGAGAACGGAATCATGCACGTGGTATACTGCGACGGCGTGTTTTACGACAAGGTGCTGACTCGCCTGGGGCTTGACCGCAATTGGTTAAACAAGCAAATAAAAAATGCCGGTCTTTCGCCGGACAAGGTGTTTTTCGTATTGGTGGATGACGGCCGTAATGTGCGCATTCAGAATAACGACACGTGAGCTGAACGTTTTCTTCCATATTATATATGTGCGCGATTGGAGAGAAAAAAGCCGCAAGGGTTGCCCAACTTCTCATAAGGAAGTTGGGCAGTTTTATTCGCCTTGGCGAGTGATATTGCTTCGCAGTGATATTCGGCTTACGCCGAGTGATATTTGCTTCGCAAGTTTTAAGGCGAATAAAATATCACTGAAGCCGAAAGGCTTCAATATCACTATTGCGGTAGCAATAATATCACTCCGACGAAGTCGGAATATCACTCTTGCTTTCTCTGCAAATTTGTGTTATAATGGTGTTAACGAAAGGCCTCTCCCTTTGGGAGAGGTGGCGGCGAAGCCGACGGAGAGGGTTAGATTATGGAATGAAACGCCCTCTCACCCGCTATCGCGGGAGCTCTCCCAAAGGGAGAGCCTTTGGGTGCGCGCAACTTTAGGGGTATGGGCTTTGCCCTAAGCCTTTGTAATACAAAGGCGAAACTTGCGATAAAACGGAACAATAAATAAGATTTTGACGGAGGAATTCATATATGAACGCAAACTTTGAGATCAGTGAATTGGTTATAGAAACTGAAAGATTGATATTACGTCCTTTTAAGCAATCCGATCTGCACGATTTCAACGAGTATGCATCTGTTCCGGGAGTTGGTGAGATGGCAGGTTGGAAGCATCACGAAACCATTGAAAAAACGCAGGAAATCTTGGATATGTTTATCAAAGAAGACAAAACCTTTGCTATTGTTTTCAAAAAGAATAATAAAGTTATCGGTTCTCTTGGTGTTGAAAAATATGGGCTTGAAGACAAACTGACCGAATTCAATGGCTATTATGGTCGCGAGATTGGTTACGTATTATCGAAGGATTACTGGGGGAAAGGCATTATGCCTGAAGCCGTGGGGGCCGTAATTGACTATCTGTTCAACGACTTGAATTTAGATTTTTTAACCTGCGGATATTATGATTTTAACAATCAATCTAAAAGAGTTCAGGAAAAGTGTGGGTTTAAGCCTTACCGAAAGCTTGTTATGGATACTCGATTGGGAACAAAAGAACCCGGCGTCCTAAATTTGCTTATCAATCCAAACAAGAATATTTCACTTGTATTCTCACATCCTGAAACGTTGATTTACAAATAACTGTAAATTCTAATTTATCTAACGGAATAATATAAAACGAACCCAGACAGACTTTTGAAAATCTGCCTGGGTTATTCTTTGCCTTCTGCAATGCAATTATGTCTTATCGGACCGTCGGGGACGCCAGTCCCTACAAGAGGAAATCAAACTTCCTTATGAGAAGCCCGCTTTACGAGTGGATCTTTTATTATTCTTCACCTGCAGGGGAGCTTTCCTCATCTTTCGCGAAAGCGGCCTCTTCCCTCTTTTTCTGCTTTGCTTTTTTCTTTTTGCGCTTAAGCTGCGACCAGAGGATTATCGCTATCTGGATCGGAACTCCGATAAGGAATATGACCCAGAGCACATTTGCGTATTTCAGCGCGCTTAAAAATATCGCGGTGAGCAAAGTCCAGAGCAGTATCGAAATTATGA
>JAZOAA010000031.1:0-9179 GCA_045595265.1 Eubacteriales bacterium | reverse complement strand
CCGTAAAGCCGCATTGTTCTCAAACGAGTTCGGCAGAGCTGCCGTCGGTATGTGCAGACGTGTTCATTACGACGACGGAACGTCGGAAATGTGGGGAGATACAAACTCCGCAAACTTTGTTGCACTTGAAGGCGGAAACGACTCGGGAATTGAGCTTCTCTACATATTCGATACGGATAAAAAGCTCACCGGCGTTGTTGCAAATATTGCCTGTCCCTCCCAGATTCTTGAGCAGCGCAGCTTCATCTCCGCTGACTATTGGGGCAGAGCAAAGGCTATAATCCGCGAAAAGCTCGGTAAGGATATATACCTTCTCGGCCTTGGCGGTGCGGGCGGCGACCAGTGCCCCCGTGACCTTGTAAGATGGGTTCAGCCCGAAACTCCTATCGACGACCCCCACGTTATAAGACCTCTCCCCTTAAAGCATAAGGCAGACCCCTCGATGTTCGATATCTCGGGCTGTAACAAGGCAGGTAAGAGAGTCGCAAACGAGATAATCTCGGTTTACGAGGATATTGACAAGGACTCGCTTATCAGTGATATGAAGTTCTGCCATAAGGTGAGGGCGCTCGACCTTCCTCTTCGTAAGGCGACAAAGGAAGAATACAACAATGCGGTGCGTGAAATAGAGTATTACGTACAGAAGAACGCGGATAACGATGTGTTTACATATGCGGATAATGCAAAGATGTACGTTCATTCGGGAACTATTCTCCGTTACCGTATGCAGCAGACACAGGAGATTTACACTATCGAGTACCACGCGGTGCGCTTCGGCCCCGTTGCCTTCGTTACCAATCCCTTCGAGCTTTTCCTCGACTACGGTAACAGAATAAAGGCGAGAAGCTACGCCGAGCAGACCTTTATCGTTCAGCTCTGCTGCGGTCAGGGCGGATATTTACCCACGGAGAAGGCGGAAAAGGCAGGACACTATTCGGCATACATCACCTCGGGTAAGGTTGGCCACGAGGGCGGCGACCTGCTTGTAAGAGAGCAGCTAAAGGATATTGCTGATATGTTCTCCGGCGAGGAAATCTACGCAAAAACATGGTAAAATCTAAATTTAACGTCGAGCGCGACACTCATCTCCACTTTGAAAACAAGCCTGCGTCCTGGCATTTCTTTATATTTCTTTTTGCATTGTATTCCATCGTCTATATGACGAAAAATTGCTTTAACGCGGCTCTTGCGGATATAGTGAACGAGGGAATACTTACAAAATCCCAGACAGGCTCAATAACCGCCGCTTTCTATATAGTTTATGCCCCGCTTCAGATAGTCGGAGGTATGGCGGCAGACAGATTCAGCCCACACCTGCTCATAAAGATAGGACTAATCGGCGGCGCTGTGGCAAACTCGATTATATTTTTTAATCAAAATTATTACGTAATGCTTATAACATGGGTGTTAAATGCTGTCGTTCAGTTTGCCGTTTGGCCCTCTGTGTTCAAGATTATGACGAGCGAGCTTTGCCGAAGCGAAAGAAAGCACATGATATTTTATATGTCCCTTGCCGCAACGGTGGGACTTCTCGGAAACTATCTGCTTGCCGCGTTTCTTCCCAGCTGGGAGTATAATTTCTTCGTTTCGGCGCTTCTGCTTCTCGGTCTTGCCGTCGGAATTCACTTCTACGACAGACACATCAACAAATATATGATACCCGATAGGGTAGAAGCCGTAGAGGTTAAAGCGACAGCTTCTGCATCTTACAGCGGAAGCTCTATTAAACTCTTCTGGTTCAGCGGAATGTTCCTCTTGCTTATTCCCGTTTTCGTTCAAACGCTTATAGGTCAGTGTATCAAGAGCCTCTCGCCAACGATGATAATGGAAACGTACGGCATGACACCGCAGATTTCCAACCTGCTTAATATCTTTATAATTATAGCGGGCATTGCGGGAACGATGATGGTAAGATTTTTGCTTAAGGACAGAATGAGCGATATGACGGGAATCGCGGTATTCTTGACTCTTACTCTCGGTCTGTCGGTAGCTCTTCTTTTCTCGGACAACCTTATCACAACGATGATAATTCTTTGTCTTATGTCCACCACTTCAACGGCTCCGACGCTCTTTATGTCATATTTTAATTCGGGATTTTCAAAATACGGCAAAAATGCCACCGCCACAGGTATATACAATACCGCAGGCAGTCTTGGCGTCTGCGCCTCGGGATACGTTATCGCCGTTATCGCAGACAATTTCGGCTGGGGCGTCACCATGGACGTGTGGTGCGCTATGCTCGCGGTTTCGGTCGCGGTCACAGCGGTTATAATTCCGATAAACAATAGGTTCAGAAAAAAAGAAGCGGAGAGGGAAGCCCTCGCTGCAAAGTCGGAAAATCTCTAGTTCTAAAGAAAACTCCCCGAAGCCTTGGCGACGGGGAGCGATTTTTTTGTTATTAAAAATTCGAAATTTTAAGTGACACGAAGAGCTGACATGGGGTTTACTTCAAGTGCTTTGCCTGCTTGTGCTCGGGCTAACAGCCTTCACCTTGAGGGGAAGGGGGACCGCAGCCGAAGGCGGTAAGCGGTGGATGAGGTGGCGTTTTTACTTCAAGTGCTTTGCTTGCTTATGCTCGGGCATGGTTTTGATATGCTCATCTCTTGCGCTCGTTCTTTCCTCAGGCTTGATGTCACCTGCCTTGGTGAGCGCGATTTTCGTAAGCATAGGTCCTACCAGCTCGTATACGAGAACGGCGAAGAGAGTGATGTTTGCGACTATCATACCGTCAGCGCCAAGCTCGCCCGCCTTCATCGCCATACCGAGCGCAACGCCCGCCTGGGGAAGAAGGGTTATACCGAGATATTTTATGATATTATCGTCACACTTTGTGAGCATGGCGCTGATGAACGCACCGCTGTATTTTCCTGCGGAACGGCTCAAAATGTAAACTATACCTACCAAAACGATGGCAAAACTTGCAAAAACAGACAGCTCAAGCTCTGCGCCCGACAGCACGAAGAAGAGTACAAACAGAGGCGCCGTCCATCTGTCAACCCTCTCCATAAGCTCCTCGGAGAAGTCGCATATATTGCAGAATACCGTACCGAGCATCATGCATACGAGAAGGGAAGAAAATCCGATATGTATACCGCCTATCTCAAACTTCATCATAGAGAAGGCAATGGTGAGAAATACGAAGGTTATGGACATAGACAGACGCTTTGAGCGCGAATGGAAGAAACGCTCGCAGAAGTTGAAGATGAAGCCCATAGCAGCGCCGAGCGCAAGGGAGAGCACGATTTCAAGTATAGGCTCAACGACAACCGAGATTATATCAATAGCGCCCTTCTGCATAGCTCTCGCAATACCGAAGGAAATGGCGAAGAGCATAAGTCCCACCGCATCGTCAAGAGCAACTACGGGAAGGAGAATATCTGTAACGGGACCCTTTGCCTTATACTGCTTAACGACCATGAGAGTCGCGGCAGGCGCGGTTGCCGCCGCTATCGCGCCGAGGGTGAGAGCCGCGGGGAGCGAGAGAATGTCGGGCGCGCACAGGTGGAATATAATAAGCGCTATATCAACGAGCAGCGTTGTGAATACAGCCTGGAAAATTCCGATAACAGTCGCCTGTTTTCCAATCTTTTTAAGCTGGGAGAGGCGGAACTCGTTTCCGATAGAGAAGGCGATAAAGCCGAGAGCCACGTCGCAGAGTATAGAGTAATGCTCAACGTCTGCCATGGAGGTAAATCCGAGTCCCGGAACACCGAACGCGCCGAGAACGTAAGGACCGACGAGTATTCCGGCAACGAGATACGCCGTTACTGCCGGGAGCTTCAAAAGCTTAGCTAATCTTGATAGCATAAGCCCTGCGAAAAGTGAAATTGACAAACTTAAAAGTGCTTGCATTTTATTTTCTTCTTTCTTTCAGCCCTGTGGGCGTTTTTGGTTTGCACAGTTTTGTATTATATCACCTACTTTCGTGAAAGTCAAGTCAAAACCTTTATTTTATAAAAATTTTTTTACCGTATTGACAAACGAAAATATTTCGTGTATCATTGAGTTGAAAAAAATTCTTCGGAGGCTGGAAATTCTTATGAGTACCGTTGTTGAAAGACTCGAAACAAAGGTGAACTATTCCTGCGACGTTCTGGTTGCGGGCGGAGGCGTAGGCGGTATCGCTGCGGCGCTTGCGGCGGCTAGGGCAGGGGCTGATGTAATACTGCTTGAGCGCGGATTTGCTCTCGGCGGTCTTGCTACGGCGGGGCTTGTTACTATATATCTTCCCCTGTGCGACGGCATGGGCAGACAGGTGTCGTACGGCATTGCAGAGGAGCTTCTTAAGCTCTCCATAGAGCATGGCGACGAGGGACGCTATCCTGCCGCTTGGCTTGACGGCGGAAGCCTTGAAGAGAGGAAAAAGAGTCGTTACGAGGTTCAGTTTAACCCCCACCTCTTTGCTATCAGCGCGGAGCGTACTCTGCTTTCTTCGGGGGTGAGAATTTTTTACGGCGCGAGTGCCGTCGCTGCCGCAACCTCCTCCGGTCGCATAGATAACGTGATTATCGAGAGCAAGTCGGGCAGAGAAGCCATAGAGGTAAGAAAATGCGCCGTTGATGCCAGCGGTGATGCCGACCTTTGTCACCTTGCGGGTGCGAGGTGCCGCGAATATCCGAGAGGAAACACTCTTGCCGCCTGGTACTACTGGGATAAGGGCGAGGGAGTCAGGCTTAAGCAGTACGGCTTTTGCGACTCGGTGCTTGATAACGATAATGCAAGAACGATAAACAACAGAAGATATACGGGACTCTCGCTCGAGGATTTAAGCCAAATGACCTCAGATGCCCACGCAGCTATCGAGGCGGATATACTTAAGCGACGCGCGGCAGGCGAAGAGAGTCTGTTTCCGTCCTGTATCGCATCGACACCCCAGGTGCGTATGACAAGATGCCTTGTCGGCAAGGATTCGGCGCGCCTCTCGCATAACGGTGAGTATATACAGGACTCGGTCGGAGCTTACTCAAACTGGCGAGAGAGAGGACCCGTATACGAGCTGCCCTTCGGTGCGCTATACGGAAATGAAGTGAAAAATCTGCTTGCCGTGGGCAGATGCCTCTCGGCAGACGACGATATGTGGGATATAACGCGCGTAATACCCGTTTGTGCCGTTTCGGGCGAGGCAGCAGGAGTTGCCGCCGCTATGACCGACGACCTAAACTCCCTTGACGTAGGCGCACTCCAAAGCGCCCTGCGCGAGGGCGGCGTAAAAATACATATAAGCGAGCTGTAAATTCGAAATTCGAAACGACATATTTGCACGGTCTTTTTAGGCAGATTACAAAAGTTGGTAAAAATTTTTGAGAAAATATTGACAAGAGCGTAAAAATAATGTATTATATATATAACCAATGATAAAAGGAGGCTAATTTTATGTCATCAAAGAATGCATTACTCTTCTTCCTCGCGGTATTTGGTATAATTTTCATTGGAGTTGACGCGTGCCTTCCTCTTTGGGGACTTGGAAACCTTGCGGGTGCTATGTCGTACATCGGCGGCATCATGCTTGTTTTGTTCCTTATCCTCGTTCTTGGATTCGGCTTTGTCTTCAGAGTTGCATACATACTCGGCTCCTGCTATGCAGTAACAGGCGCGTTTAACAACCTGTTCCTTCAGGGCGAGCTTGTTATGGGCCTTATCTACGCGGGCGTATCGTTCGTTCTTCTCGCGCTTATACCCACCGTATTTCTTAAGAAGAAATAAGCACTGACTGTTATGGGGTGCGTGAGCGTCAAGCCCGCACCTCTAAACTTTTTGTCACTAAAGTTATGCGGAGGTAGGATATGTCAGGCAAGGGTAAATTTCTTTTGATATGCTTTATTTTAAGCGTACTGTCGCTTGTGGGCGGAGCTATTCTTTTAATACGCTCTGTTAATGATGAAGCCTCTGATTTTATCGGTACTGCTTTGCTTATCATTGGCGCTCTGCTTCTTTTGATAAGTGTTGTTACGGCTATCATCGGCTGGAAACGCTTTACTAAATATCTTTATGTTTTGACCGCTGTGGCATCATCTGTCGATGCTGCTTACAAGCTCATTTTATCCGATGATATCACTGCCGGACTTTCTTCTCTTGCTTTTGCAGTCCTGATGCTTGCCGGTATGGTGCCTGTTTTCTTTAAGAAAAGATGAGCGCTTGCCTCGTAAGTGCATATAATAAAAAATATTAAAAGACTAATATAGAAATCGAGATTTTGACAATGAGAAGATTTTTATTTTCTTTGATTTGCGTGCCTGCTGTGGTATGCACCCTAGTTTCATATTTTTGCTTTGCGAACCACGCGCTTTCAAACGTGGTGGGATACGTTCTCTTCGTTATAGGTATACTCCTCTTCCTTGGCGCGTCTATCGTTAAGCTTAAGAAGTATTTCTGGTCTATCTGGCTCTTCCTCGTGCTTCACGCATCCGTCGGAGCTGCCGGTGCGCACCTTATGGCAAGTGAGCAGACTATAGCTATCGGCGTTATACTCTTCGCGCTTATGATAATTTTCATCGCCGCGAGCGTTCCCGTGATGCTTTTATGCTCTCCGGAATAATATCCTCGTAGGTTAGCTTTCAGAAAGGAGACTGTTATGAGAAACTTTTTAGCAGGTGCGTCGCTTGTGCTTGGCGTTTTGTTATTTATAATATTCGGAGTTGACCTCGTCACTCACCAGATAGCAGAGCCGCTGTTTTCTATAATATTCCTCTCGGCGCAGCTTTTCATAGGTCTTTACGGAGCTTTGCAGGGTAAGGTACGTCTTGCTGTAAGTATGGCGGTGTTTCTTTTAATCGAGCTTGTTATATGGCTCTTTATCCCTTCGATTTGGTTCGTTGCATATTTCTGATTTTTCAGGTTAATTTGAGAGCCGTCGCATAGCGTTATACTCAGTTAAGAGTATAACGCAACTAAATCCGTCTCCTACGGGTTAAATCCACTATGCGTGGATGAAATCGCTCTCGCGATGAAATCCTGCTACGCAGGGTTAAACTCGGACGCGAAGTGAAGATTTCATCGTGGCAACAGCCACGATTTTATTAAAATAACATAAGAGAGAGGACATTTGGGTTTTCCCTATTTGTTCTCTTTTTTGCGGAATTTTGTTTTTTTATATATATTAAGGAAAAAATTATGAAGGAAAGAATACAGCTATCAGACCATTTCACTTATAAAAGACTCATCAGGTTCGTTATGCCCTCTGTGATTATGATGATATTCACATCGGTGTACGGTGTTGTAGACGGTCTTTTCGTATCGAATTTTGTCGGCAAGACGGAGTTTGCCGCGCTTAATCTCGTTATGCCTCTTCTGATAATTCTCGGCGCTGTCGGCTTTATGCTGGGCGCGGGCGGTACTGCCGTGGTTGCCAAGACTCTCGGCATGGGCGAAAAAGAAAAGGCTAACGAATATTTTTCTCTTCTCGTTTACGTCACCGCCGCGGCGGGTGCTGTGCTTGGACTTGTCGGCATAATTTGCGCGCGCCCCGTTGCGATATTCCTCGGCGCAGAGGGAGAGATGATAAATTACTGCGTAACCTATGCGCGCATAAATCTTTTGGCGCTTCCGTGCTTCATGCTGCAAAACATTTTTCAGACCTTCTTCATCACGGCGGAGAAGCCGAAGCTCGGTCTTTTTATGACTGTGCTTGCAGGTGTTACGAATATAATTCTCGATGCGCTCCTCGTTGCCGTACTCGATTTCGGACTTGAGGGCGCGGCGGCAGCTACCGCGATAAGCCAGGCGGTCGGCGGTCTCTTGCCCGTTATATACTTCGTGAGGAAAAATACGAGCCTTCTCCGCATCGGAAAAACCAAGCTGTATCTCGGTATGCTGGGTTCAACCTGTATCAACGGCTCCTCCGAGCTTATGAGCAACGTTTCAGCCTCGATAGTTACTATATTTTATAATTTTCAGCTAATGCGCTTTGCGGGTGAGAACGGCGTTGCCGCGTACGGCGCTATAATGTACGTCGCGTTTATCTTCGTAGCTATTTTCATCGGATTTGCAATAGGCTCCTCCCCCATAGTCAGCTTCCATTACGGAGCAGGTAATACGAACGAATTAAAAAATATGCGTAAGAAGAGCATAGTCCTTATGTGCCTTGTCGGCGCTGCTATGACGGGGTTGGCTCTTGCGGTGTCCGTTCCGCTTTGTAAGCTGTTTGTCGGTTATGACGCGGGACTCTTTGATATAACCCTTCGCGGCTTTATTATTTACGCGTTTTCTTATCTTTTAGCCGGTGTGAATATCTTTGGCTCGTCCTTTTTCACAGCGCTGAACAACGGCGTGATTTCAGCCGTAATCTCGTTCTTAAGAACTCTCGTTTTTCAGATATCCGCGGTGCTTATCTTGCCCATATTCTTCGAGCTTGACGGCGTGTGGTTCTCGATTATCGCATCAGAGCTTCTTACCCTCGCGGTAACGGTAGCCTTCCTTGTGGCAAAGAAAAAGCAATATAATTATTAAAATAAAAAGGCTCCCTTTACACAAGGGAGGCTTTTTTGTGGTTAGCTTATTTAGCCTTCCCCAAGATAGGGGAAGGGGGACCGCCTTTGGCGGTGGATGAGGATGACTCAGGCAAAGATGCACCCTTGAAGAAGCCTAGACTTGCGAGCGGTTCGTGGTAGGAGATTTCTCGTACCATGTTACCGTCTCCGTCTTTAATCTCTGCCGCTCGAAATGACACGTGTAGCTCTGTTCTCTGATGCTTGAGGATAAGGCACTATCCATGTTCTTTCAGTTCAACTTTCTCGGTGTATCGATAAGCCCCGCGAGATAATCGAGGGAAACGTTATAATATCTTGCAAGCTCGATAGCTCTCGAAAACGGCATCTCGCGTTTTCCCGCTTCATACGTGCTGTAATATTGATAAGTTGTATTTAGCACCTTCGCAATATCCGACTGCGTTAAATCGCTGTCTTCTCTTAAGCTTTTCAGTCTTTCAGAGTATTTCATATTCTTCTCCAAACCGTATTTTGTAAAAATTATATCACATATGATTAAAAAAGTGTTGACTTTTAACCATATGTGATGTATAATGTAATTAAACTAATCATATATGATTGGTTTGAAAATTAAGGAGAATGAATATGATATCACAAAAAAGAGCACCGCCAATACCGGGAATATAAACGCAAACTCAATTTGTCGCGAAACAAAAAGTTTTCTTCCATTGTTGTCACACAAAACAAAAGGTCGGA
>JAZOAA010000030.1:0-10033 GCA_045595265.1 Eubacteriales bacterium | reverse complement strand
CATTATGTCACAAAACCGTTTGTCTGTCAAACAAGGTGGAGGGAGTTTTTAGTGAAATATTCGTCTTACGCCGAATATGAAATCATTCACTTCGTGAATTGTGAAATATCTCACTTCGTTCGATGTGAAATAAAATTTGCCCACATTCGCGCAAGCGAATATTTCACATTTGCGAAGCAAATATTTCACAGAGTAGCTATTTCACTTGCCCGCAAGGGCAAATTTCGTTGAAAAAAGCACACATTTGTCCGGTAGACAAATGTGTGCTTTTTTCTGGAGGTGACGGCCGGATTTGAACCGGCGGATAACGGTGTTGCAGACCGGGGCCTTACCACTTGGCTACGTCACCACGTTTGTTTGCCATATTATTATAGCAAAGTAAAGACTGTTTGTCAAGCCTTTTTTGTTATTATTTTCAAAAAAATCCATAGGGAATATAAGCCGCTACCAAAAAACGACCCGTTTCGCCTTGACTCTTCCCCTTTTTCGTGATACAATATTAATGAACGAATATATTTATAATAATGGGAGAGCTTTATGAAGATAAAATGTATAACTCGCGACGAGGTAATAAGTATTATAAAAAACTTTGCTCTCGTTTTTTTGGGAACTGTGATTTTAGCCTTTGGGTGCGCGGTGTTCGTTGTGCCGTTCGACTTGGTTACGGGCGGAGTTACGGGTCTGTCCATAGTTATAGACGAGATTCTCTTGGGCCTTGTGCCGATAGATGTTTTGATAGGCGTGCTGACGTGGGCGCTCTTCATTCTCGGAATTGTCTTTTTGGGACGTGACTTTGCGCTAAAGACGCTCGTTTCATCAATAGTTTACCCTGTGGCAATCTCGCTCTTTTTGCACCTGGTCTCACCCGACGTGCTTGGCGGATTTCTCTATCTTCAGGGCTCATCTCACGGTGAGCTTGCCCTTATAATAAGCTCGATATTCGGCGGCGTGTGCATCGGTACGGGCTGCGCTATCACCTTCCTCGGCGGCGGGTCTACGGGCGGACTTGATATTTTGGCGTTCATCATCTGTAAGTACCTGAAGAGGCTAAAAAGCTCGGTGGTCATCTTTGCCTTCGATGCGCTTACCATACTTCTCGGTATGTTCGTTATAGGCGATTTGATAATAACCCTTCTCGGTATAATTTCCGCCTTCGTTGCGGCGATAGTCGTGGATAAGATATTCATCGGCAGGACTCAGGCGTTTACCGCCGAGATAATTTCCGATAAGTACGATGAGATAACAGCCGCCATACGCGACAGAGTTAGAAGGACGTCAACGGTCATCGACGTTGTGGGCGCGTATTCGGGCGAAAATAAAAAAATGATTATGGTAACCTTCACAATGCGCCAGTACGCCGAGCTTATCAGCGCGGTAAACAGGATTGACAAAAAGGCATTTGTGACTATCAGCCGCGCTCATGAGATAAACGGCGAGGGCTGGACCTTCGGAGAGCACGACTAGTACCGAAAATTTTTCGAAAAACTTTTCGTGAATGGGGCTATTGACTTTTAGTTCGATAGCCCTTATAATTTAAGCAAATACCGATTTGTCGGAGGCTCTTTATGTATAACTATTCAATGATGCCCTTAAATATGACACATTTTGATGAGATGTGTGCGGATATTAAGGAGCAGTATAAGAGAGGTATTACAACCTGTCCTATGTTTATAATGACTCTCGTTCCCGAGGGCGAGCCTGTCTGGGATAAGGCCTCGAAAATGTGCGAAAATTACGCAAAATTCCGTGACGAGCTTAATAAGGACGGTGTTCCGTCAGGTGTACTTATCCAGGCATCTCTCGGTCACGGATATGATATAAATCTCGCACCCTTCACGCGCTTTCTCGGTGTGAAGGACGGAGTAGAGCGAAACGTCTACTGCCCTTATGATAAGGACTTTCTCCGTCACTTCAAGGGAGTTATGAAGAGGATTGCATCAGAGCGCCCGAAGGCAATAATGCTTGACGACGATTTCAGAATAATGATGCGCCCCGGTAACGGCTGCGCCTGCAAATTGCATATGGCGGAGTTTGAGAGAAGGACGGGCAAGAGATGGACGAGGGACGAGATGTGGGCGCATATTGAGAGCCACCCATCAAACGACCCGCTGACGCTTGAGTTTATTCAGATGCAGACCGACTCTTTAGTTGAAGCAATAAAGGTGTTCAGAGAGGGAGTTGACGAGGTTGACCCCGCAATACAGGGCATCAACTGCACCTCGGGCGACCTTTGCGACTCTGTAATTTACACAAATCCGCACTTTGCGGGCAAGGGAAATCCCACCATGGTCAGAGTTCCCTGCGGCACCTACGCGCCCATATCGGTAAGAGAATTTAGCGACATAATGCGAAGAGCAGCCGTCTGTGTATCAAGGCTAAAAAAGGGCGGCATCGAGATAATCCTCGGCGAAACCGATACCATTCCCTTCAACCGCTACGGCAAGAACGCAAGATACCTTCACAGCCATTACACCGCGGCAATCCTTGAGGGTGTCAGGGGCGCGAAGCACTGGATAACCAGAACGAGCGCGTGGGAAGCGAAGTCGGGCAAGGCGTTCAGAGATATTCTCGCGGAGCATAAGGACTTTTACGAGGCGCTTGCCGACCGTGTGGACGGCATTAAGTGGGTGGGCGCAAATTCTGCCTTCCTTGAGCAAAGGGGCGCGGACTACACGCTTTCAAATATGTGGAGATACCACGAGAACTTCTGGGCTACCAAGTGCTTTGAGCGTCTTGGACTTCCGTTCTATTTCGCAGAGCCGAGCGAGGAAAATAAGCTCACCTACCTTGAGGACTGCATTGTAACCCATATGACCGACGAGGAGATTGAGAGCGCCTTTGAAGGCAGCGTTTGCGTTACAGGCGAGGTCGCCTCCGACCTTATAGCGCGAGGCTACGGCGAGCTTCTCGGTGTTACGGTAAAGGAGTGGGAAGGGGTGCTTGCGAAGGGCGAGTTCTTCGAGTGTGACCCATCTGCAACATGCACCGCGCAAAAGAACCGTAAAATGCTTGAAATAAATGATGAGCGAGTCGAGGTCCTTTCATGGTCGTATAGGCTTATAGACGGTGAGAAGAAAAAGCTCTCTCCCGCTGTAACCGTCCTCGACAGAGGAGAGGGAAGGCTCTCGGTCGTATACTGCGGCACACCCGATGCCGAGCATAATTATATGGAGGGCTTCTCGTTCCTCAACGAGTCGAGAAAGCGCCAATTCGTCGATATCTTCACCCGCGCGGGTGCGCTCCCCATATATTACGAGGGCGACGAGGAAGTGCTGATGAGAGCCGGTAAAATCAAGGACGGTAGACTCCTGTGCGCCCTCTTTAATCTCGGCTACGACCCGCTTGAGTCGCTCGAGCTCGTCTGTGACTTCACCCCGTCGGAGATATCCTATCTTACCTCGGACGGTGAAGAAAAGGCGCTTGATTTCACTACATCACACGGCGGTAAGGTCACGGTAAATACCGAGCTTTCTCCCATGTATCCCCTCGTTTTACTTATAAAATGACAACTTGAATTTACAAAAAACAAGAGCCAAGGCGCATTATGCTTGCCTTGGCTTTTTGCTTTATAATAGGCTTCACTGCCGCTCGGAATGACGCGGAGTATCCTACATAATTTTGGTATATTGAGTGGCTTTGAAAGCTTAATTCAGTCCTGCGGTTAATTTTATGAGCAGGTCGGTGTCGTCGGGTTGATTTTTGGCATCAATTGCCGCCTTGTTTCTGACCACGGCGCCGCACCTTTCACAACGGTGGATTATGATAAAGCCCTTTTTCGCATCGGGCAGAGTCTGAATAGGGCGGAGGATTCCGTGACATTCGTTCGCTCTGTCGCCCGGATTTATATCAACGTGCAGCGAGCAGAGGCAGAACGGACAGTGGTTTCTCGAGGTGTAGCCGAGAGGCATAACCTCTTTTCCGCAGCTTGCGCAGACAAATCCCGCGTCGTTTTTCTTAAATCTTTTTTCTTCCATGTTCCTACCTATTCATTCCTCATTTTTTACTTTCCGACGCAGAATTTTGAGAATATATCGGCTACGACCTCTTCGCTGACAGCCCTGCCGTCAAGCTCGGATATAGCGCCGAGCGCTCTCTCGATATCGCTTGATGCCGCGTCCTGCGCAAATCCCGCCTCCAGCGAGGATATTGCCGCCTCGATGAAGTCAAACGCCCTGACGAGAGATGCGTTCTGCCTTGCGGACGAGATGACCGCGTCCTCACCGAGAAGTATTCTCTCGCTGATGAAGAGGTCGTCAACGATTTCCTCAATTTCGCCGAGAGTGTCCGTACAGTCGCCCACAGCGCACATTTCCACTACGCAGTCAAACGAAAAAGTAAGCTTTGATCTATCGAAGGAAAACAGACGGGGCTTATCCGTCTTATTAAGGATAGCAATTCTTGGAGCATCGGACTTTGAAAGCAGGCTTAACAGAAGCGCGTCCTGCTCGTCAAATTCTCTCGAAAGGTCGAAAATTGCAAACAAAAGTTCACCTTTTTCTATCATATCAAGGCTTTTTTCTATTCCAATCTGCTCGACCTCGTCAATTTTTTCACCGCGGCGTATGCCCGCCGTATCGGCTAGGCGGAGCATAACCTTACCAACGGGAATGTTGCTTACCAAGACGTCGCGCGTCGTTCCCTCGATGCTTGTGACGATAGCCGCATCTTCACCGAGAAGCATATTGTAAAACGAGCTTTTTCCGACGTTGGGCTTTCCGCAAATAACGGTTTTTACACCCTGGGTTACCGCTTTTCCCGTCTTGTAGGTGGAGAGGAGAAGGTGTATTTCCTTCCTTATTTTATATAGTGAATAAAGAAGCTCCTCGTCGTCAAAGTCGCCAAGGTCCTCGTCGGGATAGTCTATTCTCGCGTAGACCGAGCTCATGAGGCTGACGAGGGATGTGCGTATTTCGGATATTTTTTTAGTAAGGGCTGTGCGTGATGAGTCGGAGGAGAGCTTTATCTGCGCTCTTGACTCGGCCTCGAGAAGAGAGCCTATCGCCTCGGCGTCGGTGAGCGAGAGCTTTCCGTTTATAAAAGCTCTTTTCGTAAATTCGCCCGCATCTGCCGCCCTCGCACCCGAGATAAGCAGAAGCTCGAGTATGGTTTTCGTCACCAGAACGCCGCCGTGGCAGGCTATCTCCACGGTGTCCTCGCCCGTATAGGAGTTTGGGGCGGGGAATTTAGTAAGAAGCACGTCGTCGATTTTTTCCTTACCGTCAAGCACGTATCCGTAGCAAGAGTATCTTGCGGGAATGGAGGAAAAATCGGTCTTTTTCATAGGGCGGAAGACTTTCTCGGCAACCGCAAACGCTCCGTCGCCCGAAACCCTTATAATCGCAACCCCACCCTTGCCGGGTGGGGTTGAAATTGCCGCTATAACCTGGGTTATATCCTGCATATTATTCAGCGTCAGGCTCAACAGCCTCGACAGTCTCGACAGCCTCTACGGTTTCCGTAACCTCTTCTGCCTCTTCAGCCGCCTTTGCCTCGTCTTCTTCAAAAAGCTCCTTAGGCTTCTTGTCGGTTAAGAAAATAACTATCTTTCTGTTATTGTCAGCGCCGATAGAGTTGGTGGAAACACCCTCGATTCCCTGAATCTCGGAGTGAATAATCCTTCTCTCATATGCGTTCATAGGCTCGAGCATAACGCTTCTCTTATTGCGGAGAGCCTTAGCTGCCATTCTTCTTGCAAGCGCTCTGAGAGTTTCCTCTCTCTTTGCTCTGTAACCCTCGATATCAATGGTAACGCGGCTCTTGTCGCGCTCGCCCTTCGCGTTTTTCTGCGCAGACGCAAGGTTTGCGAGATACTGAAGAGCGTCAAGGGTGTCGCCGTGGTGGCCGATAAGGGCTGCGGCGTCCTCGCCTACGATGGTTATTCTTCTCGTGCCGTCCTCGCAGGCGTAAAGCTCTGCCTCTGCGGTGAGTCCGATGTCGGAAAGAAGAGTCTTAATGAAGTCGAAGGACATATCCTCGCCGTCCGCTACCTCGCGGCGCTCCATCTTAAGCTCGCACTCGGGGATAACCGCGCTCTTTGGCTTTGACTCCGAGGAATTTTCCTGGATTTCGGGCTTTTTGCGCTCGGGTCTGTTCTTTCTCTTATTAGAGCCCTGATTATCGTTTTTCTGCTTCTTTTCGCCCCTGTCCTTCTTCTGACGGCGCTCCGTGGGGTCGGGAAGCTCGATAAACGCCTTAACCTTGGCAGGTCTTGAGAAAAGACCGAGTATGCCCTTCGTGCCTCCGTCGAGAATCTCGAACTGCACGTCGTCAAGCTCGCCTGCACCGAGGAGAGCTCTCGCATTTTCTTTAGCTTCGAGTAGGTCCTTGCCTACTGCTGTTATTTCTTTAATCATCTTTTGATTTCCTTATTTTGTCAGTCTTTGATGTCGGGGATATCCATGCCCGAGGGCTTCTTTTGGCTCTTGTCATTAGTCTTTACCTCTGGAAGCTCGTCGTAGTCGTCCTCGTCGATATAGTGAAGCGAACGGTACTTGGGAATTTCCTTAAGAGCAGCCTTCTGCGTCTTTTCCGCCTCGCGCTGCGCCTTCTTCATAGCCTTGATTTCCTCTTCGGTATATTTGGGAAGAGGCATAACTCTCGAGAGTATGAAGGACTGAAGCATACCAAGGCCCGTCTGGTAAATCCAGTAAAGACCGAGCATACCCGAGAAGCCGAATGCGATAAACAGAGTCATGGCGGGCATAACGAGGTCCATCATCTTCATAGATGCGTTAGCCTGCGCGTCCTGACCTGCGGTCTGCATAGCGTTTCCGTTCCATTTACGAGTAAGCCACATAGAAAGCCATGTGAGTCCGGCTGCAAGAATGGGAATGAGAACGAGTAGGGTAGGCTCTGCAATATTAGGCGTGTCGGCAAGATTTAAGCCGAAGAATGTGAAGTCGGGGATAGTGCTCTTGTCAACGAGGGACGAGAGGTCGCCCGTGTAGCCGTTGATTTTAGAAACGAGGCCTATCTGGTCGATAGAAGCAAAAGCAACCTCGGTTTCTGCCGCAACGTCGTTTACAAGTCTGTAAATCTGTACAATCGTGTCCTCGCCGAGATTACAGATAAACGAAAGGGGCTTTCTGATTATCTCATAGAGGAACATAATGATAGGAAGCTGCAAGAGCATGGGAAGGCAGCCAGCGAAGGGACTGTATCCCTCCTTCTGCTGAAACTCCATAATCTCCTGCTGCATTTTTTGCATAGTGGGTTGATCGGTTCTGCCGGCGTACTTCGCCTTGATAAGCTCTATTTTAGGCTGGAGCTTTGCCATCTTGATCTGGTTTTTCTGCTGCTTAATGGTAAAGGGGAGAAAAACGATCTTGAATAGCAGGGCGTAAAGAAGCAGCGCGAGCGCGTAGCTTCCGCCGAAAAGATTACTAAACCATGCAAGCATGGCGCCGATCAGTTCGTATAGCCAATCAAACATTTTTATTATTTCCTTCTTTTTTCTTTGTTCGGTAGTTGTCGCCCGAATCCTGCGCAGATCTTATTTTACGCTCGGGAACAGGGTCGTATCCCCCTTTTGAAAAAGGGTTACAACGCAAAATTCGCCAAACGGTAAGCATAAGACCTATAAAAAAGCCACGTTTCTTAAATGCTTCAATAGCATAGGCAGAGCAGGTTGGCGTAAACCTGCAGCAGGGCGGTTTTATGGGCGAGATGAATTTTCTGTAAAGGCCGATAAGCCATATCATTACGTGCTTCATTGCTTAAACATACCGAGCTTTTCAAATGCGACGTAAAGCTCTGCTGCAACCTCCGTGCTCTTTTTAGTCACGGCGGCAGATCTTGCGGCGATAACGATAAGAAAGCCTACCTTAAGCTCTCTTTCCTTCATAACGGAGGCAAGCGCTGCGCGCATAATACGTCGCGCGCGGCTTCTTATCACCGCACCTCCGAGCTTGGTCGACGTGGTAAGACCTATGCGGTTTACCACCTTCTTTTCAGGATGAGCCTTCGCAAGTTTTTTAGCCTGATAGTCGGGTAAAACGTAAACTGCCAGAGCCGATGTCACTGCTCTCTTACCCTTTGAATACGCTTTTGAATAAAGGTGGTTTTCGGTTATAGCAGTAAACTTCATATCCGTACTCCCATCGTTTTTTTAGTAAAAAACCCCGATAAATGCACGTAAATGAGCTGCGATTTATCGGAGGTTTTTATGTCGCTCGCGTCAGCGATCAATAGGTGAGCTTAGCTCTACCCTTGGCGCGTCTTCTCTTAAGAACTTTTCTGCCGTTAGCGGTTGCCATTCTCTTTCTGAAGCCATGCTCTTTCTTTCTCTGTCTTTTCTTAGGCTGATATGTTCTCTTCACAGTTAGCACCTCCTTGTCAAATATTAACATCTCGAGCCAAAACGGCTCTATTTTCGCGTATTCATACGAAAGCAGAGTATATTATAACTTAAAAAGTAATCTTTGTCAAGAGATTTTTAGAAAAAACTTCTATATTTTCAAATTTGCATATTCTCTGCTTGACATTTGTTATCTTATCTGTTAAAATAAAATATATATTTTTTGAGGTGAGCATCATGGCTTTGAATAAGGACGTAGAGCGTATACTTGTTGGTGAAGAGGAGCTTGACAAAATCGTTACGCGCATAGCTTCGCAGATAGACGAGGATTATAAGGATTCCGAGCACTTGGTGCTTCTGTGCATACTTAAAGGCTCGATAGTCTTTATGGGTGACCTTATGAAGAAAATCACAGTACCCGTTGAGATAGACTGCATGAAGGTTTCGTCATACGGCGCAGGCACTGTCACAAGCGGAAGAGTCAACATCCTTCTCGACCTTGTGAGAGCCGACCTTGGCGAGTGCGATATACTTATTATCGAGGATATTATAGACAGCGGAAGAACGCTTTCTTACCTTGTTGAGTACCTTAAGCTTAAAGGCGCTAAGAGCGTTAAGACCTGCACTCTTCTCGACAAGCCCTCAAGGCGCGTCGTTGATTTTACGCCCGATTACGTAGGCGTTGAGATACCCGACGAGTTCGTTGTCGGCTACGGTCTTGACTTTGCCGAGAGATACCGCGCGCTTCCTTACGTTGGAATACTGAAGCCCGAGGTCTATGAGAAATAAATTGTATAAAGTAGGTTTATATACCCTTGGGTGCAAGGTTTCGCTTTATGAAACGGAGGCTGTCGCCGAGGCTTTTGAAAAAGAGGGCTTTGAGATATGCGCCTTTGACGAGGTGTGCGACGCCTACGTTATAAACACCTGTACCGTTACCGCCGAGAGCGATGCCAAGTCGCGCAAGTATATAAGGCGCGCTGTAAGGAAAAATCCGGGTGCTGTAGTTGCCGTTATCGGCTGTTATTCTCAGCGCGAGCCTGTGGCAGTATCGAAAATCGAGGGCGTGTGCGTGACTGTCGGAACGCAGGACAAGCTCTCCGTCGTAAAGGCGGTGCGCGATATGCTCGACTCGGGTGAGAGAAAAAAGATATGCTCCGTCGGCTCGCTTGACGGTGTGCCGTTTGAGCCTATGAAAATAGAGCGTGCGCCGAGAGTGCGCGCTTACGTTAAGATTGAGGACGGGTGCGAGTGCAGGTGCACCTATTGCGCCATCTCCGCCGCCCGCGGCCCCGTCAGGTCAAAGCCGAAGGAGGACGTTATCTCCGAGGTTGAGGCTCTTGCAAGCGGCGGAGTCAAGGAGGTCGTGCTTACCGGTATTGAAACAGGCTCGTGGGGCGCTGATTTTGATGAAAAATGCACTCTTGCAGACCTGCTTACAGAGCTTGACTTGAGAGGGAGCTGTCAGCGTGTGCGCCTCGGCTCTATGGCGCCCGAGCTTGTGAATGAAGATTTTATCAAAAAAATCGCGCCTCTTAAAATAATGACACCGCATATTCACCTGTCGGTACAGAGCGCGTCGAGCGACGTGCTTCGGGCTATGAAGCGCAGATATAACGCCGATATGCTCTGCCGAAACGTAGAATTATTAAGGAAATATATCCCGAATATTCAGCTCACCGCCGACCTTATGGTAGGCTTTCCGGGTGAGAGCGAGGACGACTTCTTAAAAACGCT